>JBDKJU010000144.1:0-5442 GCA_039796435.1 Pseudomonadota bacterium
ACTGTCACCTTCAGCATTGGAGACAACTCTAGTGGTGACGACAACCCCACACTTGGAGTCATTCATGATCCAAGCGGAGTGGCGGTGCTCGCAGCAGCCCCTGCTGAAAATGTCGCAGTGCCCACCCTTGAGTGGTGGGCGCTGATGCTCATGTTGTCTGGTTTGCTGGGCATGGGTTTGCGTCGCATAAGTAAGTAACTGTATCGCCTGACCCTTGGTTTTTAGATGTTAAAAAGCGAGTGCCATATAAGCGCACTCGCTTTTTTTTCACATCTGCACAGCTACACATCTGTACAGTCGCAGTATTGCATCACTCAAGATTGCAGCACACAAAACACGATAGGCAAGGCGTGCCGAGCAGAGTGCTTTATTTTGCTAGTCTTGTGCCTGGCGGCGGGTGTATCGTTTAGCCTGATATGAATGACATGAGGAAGCGGAGCCATGGGCAAAAAAATCGAGTAAGCTTGCCAATCAATAACTATCAATCAATCGGCAGTCAAGTGATTGTCCACGATGATTTTGGCGTAGCGCTTGCGGTCATCGGCTATGAGCCTAGCAAACTCAGCGCTGCTGCCACCCACGGCCAGTGCTCCTTGTGCCAGAAGTTGCTGTTGCACCTCTGGCATGGCGATGACTTTTTGCAGGCTTTGATTGATGAAGGCCACGGTTTCGGGGGCAGTGCCAAGAGGGGCAAGCAAGCCCAGCCATGAGCCGCTTTCTGCGCCGGTGATGCCCGCCTCTTGCAGGGTGGGCACATTGGGCAGAGCACTCACGCGCTGGCGACTGGTGATGGCGAGGGCTTTTAATTTGCCTGCATTGATGTGGGCAGACATCTCCAGCACCGAGGCGAAGAGCATATTGACATTACCGGCGAGCAGGTCGGTCAAGGCCGGGCCACCGCCTTTGTAAGGCACATGGATGATTTTGCTGCCGGTGGCGATTTTGAAGGTCTCGGCCGAAAGATGTGGCGAGCCACCACTGCCAGAGCTGGCGTAGGTCAGCTTGTCGGGTTGGGCCTTGGCCAGAGCCACCAACTCTTTGGCATTAGAGACGGGCAAAGCGGCATTGACCGCCAGCACAAAAGGCAGCTCCGCAAATTGGCCGATGGCGACGAAGCTGTTGTCTGGGTGGTAGGACAGTTTTTTGTACAGCGTGGGGTTTATTGACTGCGTGCCGACATTGCCGGTGAGCAGTGTGTGGCCATCGGCCTTGGCACGTGCAACCACATCTAGGCCGATATTGCCACCGGCACCCGCACGGTTGTCCACCACGACAGACTGTCCCCACAGTTGCGAGAGTTTTTGTGCCACGATGCGTGTGCCAATGTCGGTGCCTCCACCAGGCGCAAAGGGCACGACGATGGTCACCGATTTTTCTGGCCATTTGTTTTGGGCTTGAAGATTTAAAGCGAGTAGACCTAGAAAAATGAGCAGAATTTTCATGAGACAGAATAGTCTGAAAGATGTTGAGAGGAATCGAAAGAAAGCGAAAGTACAACTATACAAGATTGGGGTGTCATGATTTGTTTGTTGGTATCACAAAAGTGATACACTGCAGCCATGTCGGACTTAGTGTTAAGAACATGGGGCGGCTCAGTTGCCTTACCCATTCCTCGCCCTTATTTGAATCAGCTTGGCTTAAGCGCGGGTTCCGCAGTGTCGCTGCGCTTGCAAGGCAATGCCTTGATGATTGAGGCGGCCAAACCTAAATATACCTTGGCCGAGTTAATGCGTGAACAGGCCGCTTTGAATTTGCCACACGATGAGGCTTGGTTAAATGATGCAGATCTGCCAAGTGAACGTATTTAAACGTGAGACGCAGCAAATTTCCCCAACGTGGCGAGATTTGGCTGGTTGATTTAAATCCGGTCAAAGGGCATGAGCAAGCAGGTCGTCGGCCGGTGTTTGTCCTTTCACCAGCCGATGCCACTTTGACCATTGTCTTGCCCATCAGCCAAGGAATTACCTTGGCGCGAAGTGCTGGTTTTACTGTGAGTCTCATGGGCGCGGGGACTGCTACCCAGGGGGTGATTATTTGTAATCAGCCACGCACTATTTCTTTGCACGATCGGGGGGGTATAAAAATCGAAGTTGCTCCGACAGAAATTATCGAAGAAGTATTGGCGCGTATCGCACCACTGTTCACTTAGTGCTAACGCATACAAAAACCACCATTCACTGGCAACACTTGGCCGGTGATGAATGCGCTGGCTTCTGAGAGTAAAAACATGACCGCGCCAGCCACATCCTCGGGCAGTTGCGGTCTTTGTATGGCACGGCCACTTAGGTAATGCTCGTGTCGGGTGGCAGGCACATAGGCAGTAGACTCGCTCAGCACCAAGCCAGGGGCCACCGCGTTGACCGTGATGCCGAGCTCGCCCAGCTCGCGAGCCAGGCTGTGTGTCATGCTCATCACCGCGCCTTTGCTGGCCACATAAGCCAGCAGCTTGGGGGCTCCCCACATTGCCGTGTCGGAGGCGATGTTGACAATGCGGGCACACGGCGACTGGCGGAGATGTGGGACTGCGTATTGGGTGGCCAGCCAGGTGCCGCGCACGTTGACGGCCATGACTTGGTCCCATGTGGCATCGCTGATTTCATCATGTTTCTTGCCGCCAGAGTTGGTTACGGCCGCGTTGTTCACCAGACCATCTAGGCCGCCCAGCAGGGCCACGCTCTGCGCCACCCCTTCGGCCACCGAGGCACGATTGGCCACGTCCATGGACACAAAATGCGCCTTGATTTCTTCGGCTAAGGCCTGGCCTTCAGCGCTGTGGGCAATGTCGGCCAATACTACTTGAGCACCCGCAGCAACGGCGCTGCGGGCGAAACACGCCCCCAAACCACGCGCGCCCCCAGTGATGAGAATTTTTTTGCCGCTGAGGTTCACGCTCAGGTTCACACTCACCGTGCCACCTTGGGCAAATAGTGCAAGACCTTGTTTTCCAGCAGCACCACGGCGTAATAAGCGACGATGCCAATGGCGGTCAGCAAACCTATGACCACAAAAGTGCCGGCGGTGTTGCCCTGACCTTCAAAAAACACCAACAGGTAACCAAGACCTTTATTGCCCCCCACCAGTTCGCCCACGACCACGCCGATCACCGCCAAGGTGCTGGCGATGCGTAACCCCGAGAACAGGGCGGGCAGGGTGGTGGGCACTTCGACTTTCCAGAACACCTGGCTGCGAGTGGCGGAGAAGGAGCGCGCCAAGTTGGTGAGGTCATTGTCCATGGCGCGCATGGCCGAGAGCACATTGATGAGCACGGGGAAAAACACAATCAGGATGGCCACCAGAATTTTGGGGTAAATGGTGAAGCCCAGCCAAGTCACAAACAAAGGCGCGAAGGCCACCTTGGGCGCAATCTGCAAGGCCAATAAATAGGGTGACAGCACGGCTTCCACGCGTGGCGACAAGCCCAGCGCATAGCCTATGGCCGCCCCCATTAAAGAGCCAATTAAAAACCCGATCACCACCTCAAACGCGGTATAGCCCAGATGCATGAGCAATTTTTCATTATTCCAAATGCTGCCCGCTTCACGCATCACTTTAGACGCTGGAGGCAAGATAAACTCGGGAATGCCCATGGTGGCGGGCAAAAATTCCCACAGCAGCAGGAACGCCACCAATAGCCCCATGCTGTAGAGCAGGGTAGATTTGTCTCTCATGTCTTCATTTTAGTTTGAACCTTTTAACACCACCATTTGCCTTTGTTGATATCGAGACCACCGGCAGCAATGCCACGCGTGATGCGGTGACTGAAGTGGCGGTGATTCGCTACGATGGAGAGCACACCGAGCGTTGGGTGAGTCTGGTGAATCCGCAGGTGCCTATTCCCCCTTTCATCACCGCCTTGACTGGCATTCATGACGATATGGTGTGCACGGCACCCAGCTTTGCTGAGATAGCCAAGGACTTGGCCGCCATGCTGGCAGGGCATGTGTTTGTGGCGCACAATGCGCGCTTTGATTATGGCTTTTTGAAAAACGAATTCAAGCGCGTGGGCATTGATTTTCGTGCGCCCGTGATGTGCACAGTGAAGCTGTCGCGGGCACTGTACCCACTTGAAAAAAAACACAATCTAGACAGCATTGTGGCCAGGCACCAGATCAATATGGATGGCCGCCACCGAGCTTTGGCCGACACGGAGGCCATCTATCAGTTCTGGCGGCACTGCACACAAAATATCAATGCTGAACTGTTGCAGTTGCAGGTTAAAAACCAACTCCATCACCCCAGTCTGCCCGCGCATCTGGATGCGGCGGAGGTGGAGAACATGCCGCAGACGCACGGGGTGTACCGGTTCTATGGCGAGAACCATATTTTGCTCTACGTAGGCAAGGCCAATAACCTGAAGAAGCGCGTATACAGCCATTTTGCCAGCGATCATCAGTACGCCAAAGAGATGGCGATATCCCAGCAGGTGCGGCGCATAGAGTGGGATGAGTGCGCCGGTGAAGTCGAGGCTTTATTGACCGAGGCCAGGCAAATCAAGGAGCTGCAGCCAACGCTGAACCGACAGTTACGTCGTGACCAGGCGCTGGTATCGTGGCGCTTACGCACCACCCCGAATGGCTGGCTGATCCCCGATCTGGTGTCGGGGCGTGAGCTGGACTTAGGCGCTCAACACGCCCTTTATGGCTTGTTTTCTGGGGGCACACGCGCACGGGCGGCTTTGTATGATTTGTGCAAGGACAGTCGTTTATGCGCGCGCGTGCTGGATCTTGAAAAAGACAAGGTCAATAGCCGCAAAAAAATTGCAGAGGTAGAGACAGGCGCCCCTTGTTTTGCCCGTCAGCTGCGCAAATGCAACGGCGCCTGCGTGGGGGAAGAGAGCATGTTGCAACACAATATCCGTCTCATGCAGGTGTTGCACACACTCAAGCTGCGCCATTGGCCCTTTGCTGGACCGGCCACCTTGGCCGAGGGGGCGGTGTGGCATGTGATAGACCGATGGTGCTATCTAGGCACGGCGCAGAATGAAGCACAACTGGCAGAAGTGTTGTCCGAAGCTAAGGCGGTGTTTGATCGCGACAGCTATAAAATTTTGAGCAGACACTTGCACAAAATGCAGCCAATTGGATTACTCGGACATTAGCAAAACAAGCAAGGCAAAATACCTATTTCTCGGTATTCCCTAAACACACAAACATTTTTAGACTTCCTCACATTGACAACATGGTGTTGTTGATCATTTTTATTAAACGAGGAAATTATGAAAATTGTGAATAAAAACTGGGCTTTGTCATTGAGCCTAGGAGCCTTGGTGTTGGTGGCCACCAGTCCCCTGTGTGCGGCCACCATAGAGGTCACCAATCTGAATGACGCAGGGCCGGGCAGTTTGCGGCAAGCCATACTGGATGCCAATGCCACCCCCAATGAAGCAGACATTATCAGCATCAAGGTCACTGGCAACATCAAGTTAAGCACGGGCGTGCTGGC
>JBDKJU010000145.1:0-3982 GCA_039796435.1 Pseudomonadota bacterium
GGTCTTTGGCGCATATCATCAATGTATTTGATCCTGATGTCATCGTTCTGGGTGGCGGGGTGTCAAATATCGATCGCTGGTACACCACGGTGCCTATGTTGTGGGGCAAGTATGTGTTTTCAGATGTGGTGAATACGCAACTGAAAAGAGCGGTACACGGCGACTCCAGCGGGGTGCGAGGCGCTGCCTGGCTACATAACCAGTAATTAGAACAGTAATTAGAAATCTGTGCCTATCATGCCATGCATGCCACTGATGCCATTGATGCCACTGTCCCTCGTCATTATTACTAAAAATGCCGGGGAAAGTATTGAGCGCTGCATACGTTCGGTGCCCTTTGCCGACGAGGTATTGGTCATAGATTCAGGCAGCACTGATGAAACAGTCGCTTTGGCCGAGGCGGCGGGGGCGCGCGTGATACAAACCCATTGGCGGGGCTTTGGGCCGCAGAAACAGTTTGCCTGCGCGCAGGCCAAGCATGACTGGGTCTTGTCTCTTGACGCGGATGAGGAGCTCTCCCCGATGGCGCAGCAATGTGTCGCCAAGCTCAAGCTGTCCACGCCCGAGGCTTATGCCTTTGCGCGGCAGAATCGCTTGCTGGGACAATGGCTGCGCCATGGCGAGGGTTTTCCGGACTGGAACACCCGACTGTTTCATCGTGAGGTAGGCAAGTGGTCGGATGACAAGGTGCATGAGCGTTTGTTGTGTACGACGCGGGTGCAGCGCTTAGAACGTGCGGCTGTGCTCATGCATCGCTCCGCTGAGAGTTTGCCTGACTACGTGCGTAAACAGATCGCCTATACGCAGACTCAGGCAGAGAGACAATTTGCCCAAGGCAGACGTGGCTCGGTGGTGAAGTTGCTGGGTGGGCCAGCGCTGCGTTTTGTTAAATACTATGTGTTCAGGCTGGGTTTTCTGGATGGCTTGCCGGGTTTGGTCTTGGCCATGATTGGGGCGCGCAACGCTTTTTATAAGCAGATTTTTTTGTTTGATTTGGGACGAAAAATCAATTTATCCTGATACACACTGGCGGTCGGTGGCCCAGAGAGTTCGCTCAAGGCAAGGTAAGGCAGTGGCAAGAAATATGTGGGCAATTGGGCATCAGCATGCTCGCTCAACCATGTGTGTAAGTCCTCGTCGGGGTGCGTGCTTTTTTTAGGCAACCACAAGGCCTTGAGGGTGAACAAGGGGTGCCCCCCTTGAGCACAAGTATGCAGGGCGCCATGACCAAAAAAATGCACTTCAACATTGCTGTGCCACAGATCGCGATGTGCCACGCACAGCTCTGACCAGCGATGCTGTTGATGCAGAGCCTGTAGTGTTTCCAGCGTGCTCGCAGGTGCCCACAGCAACACGCCACTCTCGTCAAGGAGGGTGAGCCCATCACGCAGACGTGAGCGGATGTTTAAGACCGTGTCGCTCACATGGCTGGCGTTTAGTAAGGCCTTGCTTTTGGGAAAGCGATGCCAGATGAGGGCGTTAAAAAAATCATGTGCTGTGTGGAGCCGTGTGGGAATTTTGTGCTGTTCATGAATATAGGTTTCATAGGCACGCGCAGACAGGCTCGTGTCGCTGGCGATCAGTTCATGCGGGCAGTTGGGGGTGAGGGTCTTTAAATAAGTCAGTCTGTCGGCAGCGGGTAAATTTAGCCAATGCTTGGCCAACGCCAGATCAGACGATAAGGTGTGCAGGCTGAGCATCGGCGCGACGGTGTTTGCTGCCTTTATCATTTTTGTTTGACAGGTTCATGAGCATGCCCAAGACCAGCACGATCGCAAGAGTCAGAAAAAACACCTTGACCCAGCTAATCGGGTGCTCGCCATCAATCTTGCCACTGTGCCCATTGATGAGCACTTGATAGCTTTTGACTCCATAGTGATAGTTCAGCAGCCACACGGGGGCCAAGGTGTGTTTGTACGTTTGCCGTGAGAAGCGTGCCTGCACTTGCAGATTGCGGTAGGTGTCGCCCGGCACTTGCGCGGCACATTGGCTCTCGGTCTTGTTCTGCATTTGATCGCGTCCGAGTTTGGCTGCCTCTGGTAGATTGATTTGATAACGTTCGACTGTCCAGCCAGACAGAAAGGCGGGGTCATAAACTTTGGCCAGTTTTTGCGTCGGAAAGGGTTCTATGGCCTTGAGCAGACTTGCATGGATGCCACGAGAACCACACACCAATTCGTCGTCATAAAAGCCAGACCAGTTGCCGGCTGCGTATTCCCAGCGCACACGTTGCACCTGTTTGGCTTCACCATTTTGATACACCGTTTCGGTGTAGTAGTGCCCGGCCTCTGCAGTCCACTGCGCATTGACATAGGCATCAAATGTCCAGTAGGGTAGATATACGCCCTTGACCGTATCGGTCAAGGCACGTTTTTTAAGAGCATTGGGCGCAAACCAAATCTTGCCATACCAGCTGTGAATCAACTCGCGGGCCTTGCTCTCGGACACTTGAAAAGGCAACACCGACTCTGGTCTGATGCTGTCATTCTTTTCTTCATAGGGCACGAGCGCGGTAGAGCCACAAAAATCACAGGACTGGCTCTGACGCTGTTGTTCAAACACCGACACGGCTTGGCATGATTGACATTTGATGCTGCGTTTGGCCGCCTGCCAACTGCTGTTGTCTTCATGCATGAGGGCCTGCATGAGATCGTGCTCGACCACTGCCCCAGGTTCGGCTGTGCTGGGGAGGGGTTTGTCTGATTCTGTGCCGCAAAATGCGCAGATGAGTTTTAATTTTCCTGCATGCCACATTTGCTCGCCACCGCAGGCGGGGCAAGCATATTTTTGTGTGGCAGTTTTTTCATTTTTTGCACTGGGGACGGCATCAGTGCTGCGGCCAAATTCTTCGCTCATGCTGCTGAAACACTCCTGTTTAGGTGGTTAAATAGGCCTCAAGCTGGGCTTTGCTCACGCGCCACTGTGTGCCGATTTTTTTGCCTTTGAGCTCACCCGTTTCCAGTATGGCAAGCACATCGGCCTCGCTCACGGTGAGTTGTTCAGCCACCTGTGCGGGGCTGAGCATTTCTGGGGTGGGCGCTGCGTTGGCGACAGGGGCCGTTTTGGGTTGCGGCGTGAAACTGCTTGGTGAGGGCTGAAAGGGGTTGGCATTTTGTTGCTGCTGCACATGTTGTTGTGCTTGCAGTTGCATTTGCGAGGCCATCGATAAGCCCATCGCCAGTTCAGCACCCAGCCCCGGTATGCTGTGCCCCTCTTCCAGGCCCTGCGCCATTTGGTACTTGATGTATTCGTTCATATTGCCTATGACGGTCATGGCACCACGCTTGTCCATGGCGGTCTCGACCTCGGGGGGCACGGACACATTTTCAACCACAAAGGCGGTCATTTCTATACCGTATTTGCTTGCCAAAATAGGGTTGATGATGGGGAGCAGAGCATCACCCAATTCGCTGTAGCGCGATGCGACCTCTAGAGCAGGTACCTTGGCCTTGGCCAGAGCTTCGCTGAACACACTCACCAGACGGGAGCGCATGGTGTCAGCAAACTCATCGAGGCGGAAGTGGTCATCCGTACCAGCCACTTCCTTCAAAAACAAACGTGGTTCTATGATCTTGAAATCATAGGTACCAAAAGCGCGGAGGCGCACCACGCCAAAGTCTGCATCACGCATCATCACTGGATTGGCGGTGCCCCATTTATTGCCGGTGAAGGTGCGGGTGACCACATAATACACATCGGCTTTGAAGGGGCTTTCCAAAGCAAACTTCCAACTTTTGAGGTTGGTCAGAATGGGGATGTTGTCGGTGCTTAAGGTGTGTTTGCCTGGCGCGAAGGTATCGGCATATTCACCAAGGTACACAAATTGAGCCACCTGTGACTCACGCACAATGAGCTGTGCTCCGTTTTTGATTTCCTTGTCTTCATCAGGAAAACGGTATGAGAGCGTGTCGCGCGAATCATCCAGCCATTCAATGACGTCGATGAATTGTTTGCGGATAAAGTCCATGATGGCCATAAAAAG
>JBDKJU010000146.1:0-19253 GCA_039796435.1 Pseudomonadota bacterium
CGGAGCTCAAACTAAAATCGGGCAATATGCCTGCCTCCACATGCTTGGTCGATATGGCGGGCAAGGTGACTTCGGTGTTGTGCAGGTCTCGCCCCCAATTGCTTGCCTTGGCGGCGAGCAAGGCGCAAACGGCGAGCGGAACCAGCCACAACATCGCCAGCCGTGCCTGGCTCCATTCATGTTGCGAACTGCTCATTGTGTTGCTCCGCTGGCACCGGCACTGTTGGCACTGTTATTGGTATTACTGGCGACACCCAGACGCTTGGTGATCAGCCCGGGCGCGAAAGCGCTGGCATCAATCTGCACGGATAAATCAGGCTCTTTACCATTGGCAGGCTTGGCTCCGGGGTAGAGTGGGGAGCGCACAATAAAGCTGTCGGCAAACACAAACGGCTCTTTACTCTCTAAAGCATAAGCGGCTTTTTGCAAACTCGCGGCAGTCATGGTGGCCTGTGTGTTAACGGTGTAGACGCGGTAACCAAACTCTTCTCGTACCTGCCCTATTTGTATGCTGTTAATCTTGCCGCCATGGGTTTCAATGGCGGTGCGAACCAAGCCTTGCAATTCATCGCCCGCCAAGTTCGGGGCGGTGTTTTTTAAAAAAAATCGGCTGGAGTCTTTACCCTTCAGATTCTCCAGTGCGCGGGTCTGCTCTTCACGTATGCTGGCAGCACGCTGAAAGCGAGTGATTTTGTCCACTTGAGTGTCGAAGGCATCATCGTAGTGTGCGTGGGCTTGTTTCAATGGCAAGTACACTGCCAAAAACAAGGCCATGATCAGCAACAGCAACAACAACACCGCCAATGCCCTTTGTTGCGCCAGACTCATTTTTTGCATCATGCCTTCACCGCCTTTGCTGGCTCTTTGCTTAAGTCTTTCACCGCATCTTTGGGCGATGATTTAGGTAATTCTTTGGCAGGTTCTTTGCTGGATTCTTTTGTTATATCCTTGCTGCCTGCCACCGTTGGGGTCGCCGGCGCCTTCGCATCGGCCTTGCTGTCAGACTTGTTGTCAGCTTTGGTTTCGGGCTTGGTGTCGGCTTTGCTCTCCGTCTTTGCTTCTGTCAAAGACACCGGTGTAGGCAAGGCCACACTCTTCACTTCCAATGCTACTTGAAAACGCTCTGCATTCGGACCGGCAGCTTGGTTGCGTGTCAAAGGTGATTTAAAGCTGGCCTGCGCAAACAAGGGAGAGCCTTCAAACCAAGAGATCAATTTTGACGAGGAGTTGGTATCGCCCACCAGCATGAGCTCGCGATTTTGCTTGTTGCTGCGCAATTCAAAATTCTGCACCCAAGTGTCGTCAGGCACTTTACGTGACACCTCATCCAGCAACTGCACCGCCAAGGGCATGCTGTGGCGTTTGGCAAGCAATGTGTTGTACTGGGTGCTTTTGGCAAGCACTTCTTTTTGCACAGCCTCTGCGGCCAAGGCTGCCTTTTGTGCCTCAACCAAGAGCTGCTGGGTAAGGATGATGCGTTGCCGTTTTTGCCACAAGGGAAACAGCAGAGCAACTGCCAGCAAGACCAAGCAAGCCAGGCTTGCCCAAGGCCACACCCGTCGGTACCAAGGCCTCGCGCGCACAGTAGTCACCGCGCTCTCTAGATTAAACCCGGCATCGGCTTCCTTCAGGCTGGGCAAAACGCGCTCAACCACCACCCCCGCCTCTTGACAGGCAAGCAGCAAAGGTGCCAACAAAGGCTTGGGTGTGGCCACCAGCTCAGCTTTTAGTTTGCGCTCATCAGCCTTAAGCTCTAGCGCCTGCGCATCAAACAAAATCTGCTCGCCAGGATAGGGGGTCAGTCGGTCAAGATCATAGGCCAAGGTCTGGCGCAAATTGGCCGCTGCTGCTGCCGGCAACTCAACCAGGCGACGCAGCACATGCTCCTCGGCCGCCAACACGGCCACGCCATTTTTTACCTCTGCCAGAGGCCGCAGCATGGCAGCCAGTTGCGCGCTATTGTTCTGGCGCTCGGTATCCAGCGCAAAACGGTGCAGAAGCTTGGGTTGATCATGCGCAGACCACAGACACAGATGTGCTTGATGCATTCCCAGTATCGGCAAATGCCTGTCCCCTGACAACCAGCGCAACACGCTCTTGGGTAGGCACTCACGCAGACGTGCACCCCACCAGGAGGCGAAACCGGCCAGCGCCTGTGTGCTTGTGACGCCTGAAGAATAGGGACTCATGCTATTGGCCATCAGTGAGGTAATGAAGGTGTTTCTGCGGGATTTTCAAAGGGTGATTCCAAAGGCTCTAATGCATCACGCCAGGTCAAGACGCTGTGCAAACGCTTGGGATCCCCGGGAGTGATGCGCACCACTGCTTCACGGCCATGGCTCAAACCATTTGCTAGTTTAACCAATGCCTGTATCCGTATGACATTGCCGGCGTTGGCAAACATGCCGGCAGACTTAGGTAAAGCGGGCACTTGCTGGCCTGCCTGTAATGCCAAACGACGCATTTCCACAAACATGCTGACCTCTTCAGGCAAGATGCCTGGAATGGACGACAAAACCGCTTGACTGGCAGTGGCAGGATTAATGCCGCCTTGACGCGAATACACGGTCAAATGTGGGGCAAGTTTTTGGTAATACGCCTCTGTGATGCCCAAGACCGAACTAAGTTCCGTCACCGCCATAAAGTCACGATTGCCCGGTACGTGTTTTAAACCAGCAGCGGCATACTCCTCTTTCTCAGCGCCATTGGGGCGCTTTAAATCATCGGCGTCGCGCCAGTCTTGGATGGTCTCCATCAAAGACTGTGCCTCCAAATCATCCAGGCCCAGCTGGGTTTTCAGCAAGCCGACAAACAAGGCCGGGTTGGCACGGTTGATGTCGATGCGAGCGGTTTCATCCACGGCCTTAATGCTGATGCTCGCCCCTTCAATCTCCCAGCTTAAAGGAGCGCCATTTGAGCGCCAGCGAAAGGGGTTGTTGTTTGGCTGCAAGAGCTCGTACACCGCACGCTCTATGCCCGCCTCAGACAACGCCCGCACCTGTGCCATCTCCAGTTGGTTGCGCGCCAAAGCGGCCTCGGTGCGCGTGGTTTTGGCGAACACCGAAGCGATGACCGATAACAGCACGATCACCCACAAGACCACCACCAAGGCCACACCATGTTGCTTCTTCATCGCGCCACCGTCGCCCCGGGAACCACACAACGGCGTGTGTTCTCTTGCCAATTCGGACAGCCCAACTCCAAGGAGATTTGTGGGGCGATCACCAGTTCTGGCCAACGCATGCTGTGCCCAGCGTCGACCTCAATGCGGATGAGTTTAGGCAGGCGTTGCTCATGCGGCCAATCATCCACCCATATCCCCGTGAGCTTGGGGTCTTCCTGATCATAGTAGCTAAAGCGCACCCCTTTCACATTCTCCGCCAGCACGTTTTTTTCTTTTTCGCTAAAGTCAGGAAACGATAACTCCAGCATGTCCATCGGCAGGCGTTCCAGCACCAATGCCAACTGATTGTTTTCTTGCCGTTTCACTGACAAAGACCACCATAAAGTCCCTCCTTCGGCAATACGGGAGATCACCGGTGAGACATACACCAGGCGTTCGCGCTCGCCCTTAAAGCGAATGGGCTGCCCCAGTTGCTTGGTGAAGCGCAGTGGCAAAAGCCCCTCGATATGTTCACGCAAAAACCCCTGCGCTCGACGCAGATCTTCCATCTCATCACTGCGCTTGAGACCCGCCGAACTGCTGCGCTCAGCGTAGTTAAACGCCGCAAATACCAAGGTGGCCAGAATGGCGGACAGCGCCAAGGCCACCATCACTTCCAGCAAGGTAAAGCCCTCGCTCACCTTATTCATTTTGTTCAGTTTGCTCATCACGGCAACGGTGCGGCTTTATAGCTGCTCAGGCGCACCACACCGCGCTCAGCCCCGGTTTTGGCGTAACTGACTGTGGCCACCAGTTGTTTCATGGCAAGCGTTGGAATGGCTGCTACTGGCTGCTGCGTCGCCAAAGGGTTGCTGCTTGCATATTCCGGCACGGGCACTTCTGGCACGGTGTAATCGAGTATCTGCACTGCCCATTGATACCGCCCCTCCAGCTCCTCACCACTGGCCCCACCCTCGTCAAGCTTGATTTCATTGCCCACCATGGCGAGCTTGCTTTGTGCGATCAAGACGGCGCGGGAATAATCTTGTGCTGTGTCGATGGTGGCGAGGCCGGTGCCAAACATACGCATGAGCAAGGTCAAGGACACCGCCGCAATAGTAAAAGCAGCAATGATCTCGATCAGGGAAAAACCTTGTTGTTTAAATTTGCTCTTCATGCACAGACACGCGCCCAGACAGCCAGTCCACATCAATCCGCAACAGACGCTCCTTGCGACTCAGGCTCACGCGCCCGCCCGTAGAGCCACCGTCGGGGTAGAAACGTATGGCACCTTTGCCCTCGCCGCTCAATTCCTTTGCGGTGGTGTCGAGCTTGATCTCCACCTCCGTGGGCAAGACAAAGCGTTCATCCGCACGCGTCATGACCCGCTCTTTCAAGTCGAAGCCCACCGTGGTTTCCTTGCGTTCGCTGATCGCCTGATTGCGGGCGGCCTTTAGTGATTGCACCACCTGTCGCACCGCGGCTTTGTGTTCGCTGCTGCCCTGACCTTTGCCAATCAAGGGGCCTGCAAGACCATAGCCCAAGGCAATGATGGCGAGCACCATAAGCAGCTCCAACATGGTGAAGCCGCCAGCAGTAGATGCACAGGACTTATTGCCCACTCACGATGTCTTTGTTTGCCCCTTCACCACCTTCTTTGCCGTCGGCACCGAGAGAGACGATGTCATAGGGACGGTTATTGGCACCCGGGCTCAGATAACGATATTCATTGTTCCAAGGGTCTTTGGGCACCGCGCCCGCTTTCTTCAGATAGGGGCCAGACCAATTGCTGACCCCGCCAGGGGCGGTGATCAAGGCCTGCAAACCTTCGTTGCTGTTGGGGTAGCGGCCTACTTCAAGCTTGAACAAATCCAGCGCCTGACCCATTTGTTCGATTTCAATTTTGGCTGCCTTGGCCTTGGCTTGATCTCCCTTTTCAGCAAAATTACCGCTGACCAAAGTAATCACGATCGCCAAAATAGCCAGCACCGCCAGCAGCTCAATCATGGTAAAGCCCGCTTGTCTGAAGCTGGTTTTTTTCTGTACTTGCGTGTGTGGTGTGATGTTCATTTTTTCCTCTAAGTTAAATCCGATACCGACATAATGCCCATCAGTACCGAAACAATCATGCCGCCCACGACCACTGCCAAGCCCAGGATAAGCAAGGGTTCAAGCAAGGTAACCAAGCGCTTGACCGACACCTGCACGTCCTTGTCGTAGATATCGGCCACATTGTTCAGCATCTCGGGCAAGCGCCCGGTTTCTTCGCCCACCTTAACCATGTGCACGGCCAATTTGGGGTAGAGTCCGGTCTCCATCAAGGGCACCGAAAGCCCGCCGCCAGCACGCAGCTTGGCGGTGACCCCATCCAAAGAAGTGGCGAGTACGGTATTGGTCACCGTGTCTTTAACGATATTGAGCGCAGGCAGAAGACTCACCCCACTGGACAGCAGTGTGCCCAAGGTGCGAGCGAAGCGTGCGACTTCGATTTTTTGTGTGAGTTCCCCAAACACGGGTAAGCGCAATTTGCGTGCGTCCCACAGGTAACGTCCACGCGGACTATTGAGTCGCATGCGCAGCAAAAACCACAGCGCCGCCAGCGCCAGAGGAATCATCCAACCATTTTCACGCAGCCACTGCCCAGCACCGAGCACAGCGGCAGTGGCTGCTGGCAAGGCTTTTTTACTGTCTTTGAACATCAACTCAAACTGCGGCAACACCACCACGATCATGAGTACGATAGAGGCCACCGCCGCGATCAACACGATGCTGGGGTAGGTCAAAGCGGAGGTCACAGTCTGACGCAATTCACGGGCCTTTTCCTGAAACTCGGTCAGGCGGGTAAGCACCAGCCCGAGCGCACCGCTGGCCTCACCGGCACGCACCATATTGCTGTAGAGCTTGGAGAAATACTTGGGGCGCTTTTCAAGTGCCTGTGACAATGAAGCACCGCCGCGCACCTCATCACGCAAGCCTTGCAGCAGCTGTTGCTGCGCGGGTTCATCAGCGAGACTGATCAATACCTCTAGCGCCCGATCCAAGGGCAGCCCCGCGGTGGTGAGATTGGCCAAGTCGCGGGTCATCGCGAGAATTTGGTCTTTGCCCACGCTGCGCCGCACAAACAAACTGCTGCCCACGCCCTTGTTGCTCAGACTTTGCGCCGGCTCGATGACGATGGGAATAAGCCCACGTTCGCGCAACAGGGCAATGGCGCGCTGCTCGTTCTCAGCCTCGGTCAGGCCACGTTGCAGTTGGCCTTGGCTGTCCGCCGCCTGATATTGGAAACTAGGCATGCATCAGCCTTCACGGGTGGCACGTACCACCTCTTCAATGGTGGTGATGCCCGCCAGCGCCTTCTGTACTCCGTAGTCGTACATCGGCTGCATGCCCTCTTGCAGCGCTGCGGCACGCAACTCACTGGCATTGGCGTGGCGCATGACCAAGGCACGCACCGCCTCACTCATGGGCATCATTTCACAAATGGCCACGCGGCCTAAAAAGCCCGTCTGCGAGCAACTCTGGCAGCCACGCGGATGATACAAAGTCACCGGCCCGGGTCGATCCCACAGCCTGAGAAGCCCCATCTCCTGTACCACTTCCGGCATGGGCGTGTAGGCCTCGCGACACTCATTGCACAAAGTGCGCACCAAACGCTGCGCCAACACGCCGATCAAAGTGGAGGTCAGCAAATAGTCTTGCACCCCCATGTCCAACAAGCGGTTGACCGAACTCGGCGCATCATTGGTATGCAGGGTGGACAGCACCAAATGACCAGTCAAGGCAGATTGCACCGCAATCTGGGCAGTTTCCAAGTCACGTATTTCACCAATCATGATGATGTCTGGGTCTTGTCGCACGATAGAGCGCAAGGCATTGGCAAACGTCAGGTCAATCTGTGGTTTCACCTGTATCTGATTGACTCCCACCATCTGATATTCAACCGGATCTTCCACGGTCAAAATTTTGACATCGGGCTGATTTAGCTGGTCAAGCGCGGTGTAGAGAGTGGTGGTCTTACCCGAACCCGTGGGGCCGGTGACCAGCAAAATACCATTGGGCTGTTTCAGGCAATGCTGGAAATCAGTGGCCATTTTGCCGCCAAACCCGAGCTTGTCGAAATCGAGAACGACACCGCCCTTGTCCAAAATCCGCATCACCACTGACTCGCCATGCATGGTGGGCACTGTGGAGACGCGCAAGTCAATTTCCTTGCCTTGCGCCCGCAGCCGAATGCGCCCGTCCTGTGGCAGGCGACGCTCGGCAATGTCCAAATTGGCCAAAATCTTGACCCGAGAAATCACTGCCGCCGCCAGACGCTTGGGCGGACTGTCCTGTGCGTGCATCACGCCGTCGATGCGGTAGCGAATCAGCAACTGGCTTTCGAAAGGCTCAATGTGAATATCAGAGGCCCGCACTTCCAGCGCCTTGGTGATCAGCTGCGACACCAAGCGGATCACTGGCGCTTCAGAAGCCAAATCCTTGAGTTGTTGCACATCCGCCGCCAAGTCATCGCCTTCTAAACGTATGGCGCCGTCGAGGTCGGTGTTGCCGCTGGCCGATTTGCTGTAGAGGCGCTCCAGCGCTGACTCAATATCGGCGGGCACCCCGGTAGCCACTTTGATCTTCCGCCCAGTGGCCAAGGCAAAGGCCTTGATGGCATAGCTGTCTAGCGGGTCGGCCATGGCCAGAGTCAAGGTGCTGGCATCTTCTGCAATTGGCAAGGCACGCATGTCGCGCAGAAATCTGCCCGAAATTTTCTCTTCCAATATCGGCACATCAGGGTAGTTCTGGCTGTCGATGTAGGGCAGATTGTTTTGGGTGGCCAAGGCCTGTGCCACATCCTTGGCGGCCGCCATGCCCAAAGTCACCAACAAACTGCCAATACGGTCCTTGGCACCCTCCTTTTGGATGCGCAAGGCCCGCTCTAAAGAAGCAAGGTCAATTTTCCCTTCGGCAAGCAAAATCTGCCCTAATAGGCGTTTGCTCGTTTGATCGGCAGTGGCGTCAAGCATATTGTTCAATTTTAACGGTGACTAGACTGTCAAAATCGGGGAAAGTGCCCAATAATCTCAAACACACCAGCGATACATAAACACCAGCCAGGTGGCCGATGCGAAAAGCACACACAAAAACACCGCTGCGCTGCCCACATCTTTGGCGGCTTTGGCCAGCGGATGAAACTCGGTGGTGATCATGTCAACAGCGGCCTCAATGCCGGTGTTGAGCAGCTCGGCCACCAGCACCAACAAGACCACGCCGACGATGAGCAATTGCTCAAACACCGTGCGTCCAAAAAAATAAGCAAAAGGCAGGGACACAAGCAGCATAAACAACTCCTGCCGCACCGCTGTCTGTGTGTTGAAGGCATAGGCCAAGCCTTGGCAGGAGTAACGAATGGCGGGCAGCAGGCGCGCAAAACCAGTGTGTTTGGGAGGAATGGCAGAGGACATTCCGCGATTGTAAGGCGCTGCCTGCAAGCACGCGGCGGGGCTGTTGCCCCTCAAAAATCTCAAAAAATTTTGCCGCATGGGCTAAACTTAGGGGTCTGCGTCCTCCCATCACTCCCATTATTTACAAGCCATGTCTGACGAATTATTCGAACGTCCGCCTGCGCGCGGGGTGGATGAACATCTTAGCGATGCCGCCATCCGCATTGCTTCGTTGGTGCGGCAGTATCGTCTGCTCACCGGCTTTGCCGAAAGCTTGGAAGACGCGATTGAACACCCTTCCAGTCAACGCCCCGCCATCGCCAACACCCTAAACCAGCTCAGGCATGAGCTAGAGGGCTTGCACCCCGCCGACATTGCCCACATTCTCGAAGTCTCGCCTTTGGACGAGCGGCAGTTCATTTGGGATCTGGTCAAGGCCGACCGAGATGGTGAGATTCTTTTAGAAGTATCGGACGCAGTGCGCGACACGCTCATTGCCGGCATGGACCGTGAAGAGTTGGTCGCGGCCGCGGTGTCACTTGATGCTGATGAAATTGCCGACCTGGCGCCAGATCTGCCCACCGACGTGCTGGCAGAAGTGTCGCAAGGCTTGGACGCGGCAGAGCGTTCGCAGCTCTCCGCCGCGCTGTCTTTTGAGGAGGATGAGGTCGGCTCCCTCATGGACTTTGATCAGGTCAGCATGATGGGCACCCTCACTGTCGATGAGGTGCTGAAACGTCTGCGCACACGCGCAAGCTTGCCAGACCACACCGACCAGATTTTTGTGGTGGATTTGGGCGACCGACTGCAAGGCGTGGTGCCCGTCAATACCCTACTGGTTGCCGATGACCACCTGACGCTGGCACAGTTGATGCGCGAACCCAGCACCCGCTTTGAGGCCACCGATAAAGCCGAACATGCGGCGGCACAGTTCGAGCGCTATGACCTGGTGTCTGCGCCGGTGGTGGGGGCAAGTGGCATGTTGCTGGGCCGCATCACCGTGAATCAAGTGCTGGATTTCATCCGTGAAGCAGGTGAGGAGGACTTGCGTTTGCAAGCCGGTTTGAAAGAAGATGAAGATATCTTTGCCTCGGTGTGGAAAAGCGTGCAAAACCGCTGGGCTTGGCTGTCACTCAACCTCATCACCGCTTTTGTGGCGTCACAGGTCACCCGCGTGTTTGCCGGCTCCATCGAAAAACTGGTCATCCTCGCCGTGGTCCAGTCTATCGTTGCAGGCATTGGAGGCAACTCCGGCAACCAGACCTTGACCATGATTGCGCGCGGCATCGCCACCGGGCAAGTGGACTGGCTGCACCTGCGTCGTTTGATGTTTAAAGAAACCAAGGTGGCCTTGGTGAATGGGCTGATTTTCGGCGGGCTTATTGGCTTGGTGTTTGCATTCATGGAAAAAAACCTTGCCTTAGGCGCGGTGATCACCGCTGCCATGATGCTCAATCTCTTACTCGCCTCTTTCATGGGCGTGTTGATACCGCTGTACCAGCTCAAGCGCGGTGCCGACCCCGCACGCGGCTCCAGTGTCTTGCTGACGTTTTTTACCGACACCGGGGGTTTTTTCATCTTCCTCGGTTTGGCCAGCCTCTTTCTGTTGTAGCGCCAACGTTACTGGCGCAACTCAACCTAGTCTGAGCAATTTACGGCGGGCGGTGGCCCCCGAAATGATCTGCACCTGGGTTCGCGAGCAGGCAAAGTGTTTGGCCACCAAGGCAAGCAATTCACTATTGGCTTGACCGTCTACCGGAGAGGCACGCAGCTTGGCCACCCAATTGCCGTCTGCCTCTTGTTCTAAATGACTTAACGGCGCGCGCGGTTTGACCCGCACAGCGATGACACGTGTTCCGTCCTTGGGGTTGTTGCTCGCAACTGATGACGGTGCTTGAGTGCTGCTGGCCTTGTCGGCCTTAGGCTTTTTTGCTGACATGTCGATGCACCCAATAAGCCAATGCCAGTAACAAGGCCGCGCTCGCGGGAAACCCCAAGGCATGAAACTGCATACGCATAAACCCATAGGCCCCCACTGCCCCACCCACTATAAAGCCCGTGATCAAGAGCACAAACAGCAGCGCCTTTCTGCTGTCCAGCGCATGCCCACGCAATCTGGCACCCAGCATGGTGCCCAGATCGGTAAACAGGCCAGAAACATGTGTGGTGCGGATGGCAGCACCGCTGTAGGTGCTGACCATGCCGTTTTGCAAGCCACAGGCAGCAGATGACAAAAAATGCCCCATGTTGTTGCCGCGCGTTAACGCCACCATGGCCCACAAAAGTAGGGCTGCCTCAATGAACAAAGCCGCGCTGTATCTGCGACCCAGACGCAGCACCGCACCATCGATAATAACGCCACTGAGTGCGGCTCCGCCCATGAATGACAGTATGATGAAAAAGAGATGGGCGGCTTCCGTCAACTCAAATTTCACTAAGGCGAGGCCGAACAAAGTCGAGGTACCAGTGAGATGAGAAATGCCCTGATGCTGGAACCCCAACAATCCTATGGCATTGACAGAACCTGCAATCGCTGCCAACCAAAATCCACCCACTTCAACCCAGCGAGGCAGCTTAGCAAACATGACTCATGCTGCCTTCGGGCATTGCCCCGATAAATGCCACACACACCACGATACCTGCGCTGCCTGCAGAGACGATGTGGCAATACTTTTTTCGACACATGATCTGATTTTAATGACCTCACCAACCCAAGCAGCGTGGCTGTGTTAGGATGCAGCAGAGATTTATCGTCCCTAACTGCCTCGTCAACCTAGCCAACATGCCATGCCTCTTTTCCTACATTTGATTTTCAGTTTTATCTTTCTCTTTCCCGCTGCCCAAGCACAAGGCAACTACCCACAGAGGCCACTCAAAATCATCGTGCCATTTACCCCCGGTGGCAGCACCGATATTTTGGCGCGCGCCATTGGGGCCGAGCTCACCAAGTCGCTTGGACAAGCCGTGGTCATTGAAAACATTGCGGGGGTGGGTGGCTCGATCGGCGCAGACCGCGTCGCCAAGGCAGCGGCTGATGGGTACACTTTGCTCATGGGGCATGTGGGCACTCTGGCGGTCAACCCTGCCCTGTACCCCAAGTTACCCTATGACCCGCTCAAGGACTTTGCGGCAGTGGCCTTTGTGGCACGTGTCCCGAATATTTTGGTGGTACACCCCAGCGTCGCGGCCAATCAATTGGCAGAGTTACTGCAACAGGCCAAAAGCAAACCCGATGCCTTCAACTACGGTTCTGGAGGCAATGGCAGCGCCGCCCACACTGCCACCGCCTATTTGCTGTCACAAACCAATACCCCGATGAAACACGTGCCTTACCGAGGCACTGCCCCGGCAGTCACCGACCTGCTGGCAGGCCACATACAGGTGCTGTTCACTGGTGCGCCTGCGGTGTTGGCACACATCAAGGCCGGCAAAATGCGTCCACTGGCGGTGTCCAGCCCGACACGATTGAGTGGCTTGCCACAGGTGCCCACCGTGGCAGAATCTGGCCTCGCTGGAACCGCTGAGTTTGAGGCTGATCAATGGTATGGCGTTGTCGCCCCCAAGGGCACGCCAGAGTCAGTGATTAAATTACTCAACAGCAAAATCAACGAGGCCCTGCTGAGCCCAGAGGTGAAAACCAGACTGCTCAGTGAGGGTGCCGAGCCGCAGACCAAGAGTCCGCAAGCCTTTGCCGCACTGATACAGGCTGAGATCAAGCGCTGGGGGCCCGTCATTCGACAAGCAGACATCAGACCTGATTAAATCCGCGAAGCTGTCTGCAATGCTGGCTGATGTCAAAGGGTATTCAAAAAATCCAACAAAGTGCGGCGCGCATTGACGTTCAACGCCTCGTAACGCAAACGGCTGCGCATGGCTTCACCTTCGTGCAAACGTATGGCCGTGTCGAGATTTTGTGCCCGCCCATCATGCCAGTACAAGTGGCGACCCGCCAGACCCCACAGCGGCGCGGTACGCATCTCACGTATGCCCGCATCCGCTTGGGCGATGCCGTCAGCCGTGCCGCCCATGTTATGCAAGAGCAAGTCCGAATACAAGTTCACGGGCTTGCGGTCCAGCGCCGCGATGGGGCTGCGCCCAGTGCTCAGGATAGGGGTGTGGCAGGTGGCACAGCCTAGCTGCGCAAATACGTTTTCACCCTGTCTGGCCGAGGCATTCATAGGCAGGCGTGGCGGGGCTGCCAATAGGCGCATGAAATCGGCGGCATGATCGATGTCGGCTTTGCCAGTGGCCGGATCAACCACGTCCTCAGGGTCTGCGAAACGGTCAAAACGCGCCAACTTGCTGCGGTCTCCATTGGGGGCGTTTTCATGTGGAAAAAAACGATTGGTGATGCCCATTTCATTCACGTAGGCATCGGCGGAGAAGGCCAGTAAAGTGGCTTGCTGTGCCTTCCAGCCAAAACGCCCCACGCGTATACGACTACTCACCACATCGGTGATTTGCGCTGCCCTACCGCTCACGCCATCGGGCTTGGGGGCACGCGCCAATGCGAGTAGGGTGTCGTCAGGAATGGCTTCGATCAAGCCCAAACCAAACACGGGGGTGGTCAGGCGCTTGGCAATCACCGTGGCCTCACGCGGAATCACTTCCTGCACACTCGGGTCAATGGCACGTTCCTGCAAGAGTGAGCCGCCTTGCGCCTCCATGGGGTCAAACACCCCATTCACCATGCGTCCGAAGCGCATCACCGTGACGGCGCTTACCCCGCCCACAGCAGGTGCTGAATGGCAAGACACACAGGACACATTATTGAAGATCGGGCCCAATCCGCCTTCGGGGGTCTCTTCATTAGTGAACTCTTCAAAACCGTCTGCAAAATCATCCAACTGCGCATCACTCAGGCCCACGAGTGGCAAACCATAGCGGGCGTTCTGTGGTGCGAGAGACGCAGGAGAAGCGGGGGGAGCGGGGGGAGCCATCTGCGCATGCCCCAGCAATGTCAAGGTGGTCAATCCGGCCACAGCCAACACCAAGCCCAGCTGTGAGACACCCTTTAAATAAGGTCTTGATTTTTTACGTAATCGCCTGAGTGGCAAGTTTTGCATGAGTTTCATGTTGGCTCCTTTGCGTTGAACAAGCCCCCATGCTAATGAAAAAATATGTGTCAATTAAAGGGCAATTGTGCAGCAAAAGTGCAGAAGCCTACCGCTTAGCGCAGATAAGTGGGAGCAGCCTGTGGGCTGTGTTCAAACGCATAGCCCATGCCATAGACCGAGCGTATCCAGTCTTCGCTCGGGGTGATCGCCAGCATTTTTTTACGTAGATTTCTGATGTGTGAATCCACCGCGCGGTCTGTGCTGTCGCGAAAATCTTCATGCGAAGAGTCGAGCAATTGGGTGCGCGACAAGATACGTCCCTGTGCCTGATACAACTGCCACAGCAAGCGAAACTCCACCGGCGTCAAGGGCAGCTTGCACTGGTCAAGTGCCACCTTCAATGCCGCTGGCCACCACTGCCAACGCGCTGTATTGGGTGATGTTTGCATACCGGCATGAGTGCGCCGCAGCACTGCCTGCACGCGGGCCACGACCTCACGTGGGCTAAATGGTTTGCAGATGTAATCATCCGCGCCCAGCTCAAGCCCAAGCAAGCGGTCAATCTCGTCCGCTCGTGCGGTCACCATCAAGATAGGCACCTGACTGTGCTGGCGTATTTGACGACACAGACTCAGGCCATCTATCTTAGGCAAGTTGACGTCCAGCAAAATGCACTCGGGCTTCAGCTCTTGCCACTGCGCCCAGCCAGCCACCCCATCATGTGCACAGTGCACCTGCATTTGCGCGCGCAAAAGATAATCGCGCAGCAACTCCGCAATTTTCACATCGTCTTCAATAATCAATACGGTACTCATGGCGTGGTCTTAGCGTGGTCTTAGCGGTGTTCAGGATAATTGCACAGTGATCTTCAAGCCACCCTGACTTGCTTGGCTTGCCGTAATACTGCCTCCTTGCGCTTGCACCAATGCTTTGCACACTGCCAGCCCCAAGCCGCTGCCCTCTTTCACCTGCCGCTTGTGATGACCTTGATACATGGCTTGAAACAAGTTGGAGAGGTCGTTTTCATCTACCCCCGGGGCACTGTCGGCAATGCTGATGTGCACACGGGCATCGTGGCTGTTTGCCTGGCTCAACCCTAGCTCGCAGACCCCAGGCGCATCGGTGTAGCGCAGGCTGTTGGACAATAAATTGTCAAGAATTTGCCGCATGCGAGTCGTGTCGAAGTGGCAAGTCATAGGCAGGCTCTGCGTGTTTTCCCCAATTAACTGCAGTCCGGCCGCGTTGAATCGTTCTTGCCAGCGCTCTACTGCCTGCTGCAGCACCGGCACGATATCGGCCTCCTGACACTCCACCCGCAGATTGCCCAGTTCGCTATTGGACAAGAGCTGCATGTCCTCGGTCAAGCGGGTCAGGTGCATCACCTCTTGCGCCAATGAATTAAGGGCTGTTTGACTGAGCGCTCGCACACCATCCTGCATGGCCTCTATTTCACCACGCAGCACCGACAGAGGCGTGCGCAGTTCATGCGCGATCTGCCCAAACCAGCGCTGTTGTGCGCGCGCATTGGCTGCCAGACTGCTGGCCATCAAATCAATCGAGCGCCCCAGTTCTGACAACTCATCGTGTCCTTGGGCTTGGCAGCGGGCCTGAAAATTACCTGCCGCCACCTGCAGGGCCACTTGCTGGATATTTTTTACTCTCCTGGCTAACCACCAGGCCAGCGCAGCCGACAAGAGCACGATGCCCACGCCCATCCACAGCACGGTGTTGATGACCAATTGATGTTGTGTGCGCAGAAAATCACCTTCGTGCGCAGACGGCTGGGTTTTCGCGTTGCCCTGAGTTGCCGGACTCATGCGCACCGGCATCAAACCAAGCACGCCCACCACGGTTCCGTCGAACTGTATTTCCCGCTTAATCCATTGCGGATGCCCCAGTCGACGCAATTCCTCCGCCGGAGGTGGTGGGCGTCCGATGACAGAGCGTCCTTGCGCGTTGAGCAAAAAACACCTCGCACCAAAATTCAACGGATCGAGACCACCTCCTTTGCGTGGGCCATCAGGTCTGCCAGAGGCCAAGGGACCGGGCGCACCTGCCTGCCCGACCACTGGTCCCCCCACTGGCCCTTCGGGCAATGGCACACGCACTCCCGCTGCCTCAAGCGCTTTCACATTCGGATTTACTTGGTGTTGCAAGCGCCGCCAACTGGGTGGATCGAGATGCTCCCAAGTTCTATGTTCGGCGTAGTAATCACTGATGGCTGTGCTGAGGTCATCCAAACGTCGCAACTCCATGCTATGCAAATACTCATCAAAACCTCGGTCAAATTGCAGCGATAAACGCCATGCCATAAACCCCGCCGCCAGCAAACCCACCGCCCCAAGCAGGCCAAATAACTTGATGGCCAGCGGTATTTTTCTCACCAAGGGGTTGGTGTGGTCTGGAGGTTGGTGGTTCTGCATGGTGATGATGTTAAGCCCCAATTGTGCAGTAAATGTGTGCCGAGGGAGGTGGGTTTGCGCTGACGGCCGCGCCAAAGCCCTGGGATTCTCTGCGATTCCCTCCAATTCCCCACATTTCCCTCGGATTCGCTCGGCTTAGCTCTTGTTGCCACTGTTATTCCCAATGATTTGCACTGATTGGTCGTGGCTTGTGGCAAGCCGCACACCATCTCAAAGAGTCACATAGAGGGACGAGCAATTTATAATCAAGCCTTTAGCAAATTTTCATGCCCGCCGTTGATATTCGTGCGCTCGCCAAATCTTACCCTAAAGTAAAGGCCCTGGATGGGGTGGACTTGCGGGTAGAGGAGGGCGAGTTCTTCGCCCTGCTTGGCCCCAATGGGGCGGGCAAAACCACCTTAATTTCCATCCTCGCGGGTTTATCGCGGGCCAGCAGTGGCACGGCTGCGGTCATGGGACATGATGTGGTCAGCGATTTCCGTGCCGCACGGCAATTACTTGGGGTGGTGCCCCAAGAGGTGGTGTTCGATCCCTTCTTCTCAGTGCGTGAGACGCTGCGCCTGTCTGCGGGTTACTACGGCGTGCGCAACCCTGATCCATGGATTGATGAGCTCTTGGGGCATTTGGATTTAAGCAAAAAGGCCGATGCCAATATGCGTTCACTTTCTGGGGGCATGAAGCGGCGTGTGCTGGTGGCGCAAGCCCTCGTGCACAAACCTCCGGTCATCGTGTTGGATGAGCCCACCGCAGGTGTCGATGTGGAGCTCAGGCAAAGCTTGTGGGGTTTTATCAAGTCGCTGAATCAACAAGGCCACACCATCATTCTCACCACGCACTACCTAGAAGAAGCCGAGACCTTGTGTGAACGAGTGGCCATGCTTAAGCAAGGCAAAATCGTGGCGCTTGACCGCACGGCCAATCTACTCAAAGGCGTTGGCGGCATCAAGGTCAAGCTTAGCTGCCACAAACTACCAGACGCGTATCAAAGCAAAATCATTGCCAATGATACGCAGAAGCAAGGCACCTACAGCCTGCATCTGGCCAACTATGCCGAACTTGAGGCCTTGCTCAACCGCTTGCGCACCATGGATATTGCCATCGAAGAGCTGCGCATTGAAGAAGCCGACTTGGAGCAGGCCTTTCTCAAAATTATGGGGGCACACGCATGATTTTTGATGTGGCTTTTTCCACCTTGCTGCGCAAGGAGGTGATGCGTTTCTGGAAGGTCTCCATGCAGACCATCACCGCGCCGGTATTGTCGTCTCTGCTGTATTTGCTGATCTTCTCGCACGTGCTCGCGGACAACGTCAAGGTGTATGAGGGTAAGCTGGCGTACGTCGCTTTTTTAATACCCGGTCTGGTGATGATGACGGTGCTGCAAAATGCCTTTGCCAACACTTCCTCCTCGCTCATTCAGTCGAAAATGTCGGGCAATATGATTTTTATTTTGCTCACCCCCATCACCCCGATTCAAATGTTTCTCGCCTATGTTCTGGGGGCGATGATACGCGGAGTGATCGTGGGCATTGCTGTCTATCTGGCCAGCCTGATCTGGGCACCGGTGATGCCTGCACATCTGGAGTGGATGCTGCTGTTTGGCGTGCTGGGCAGCGCCATCATGGGCATCCTTGGACTTATTGCAGGCATTTATGCTGACAAGTTCGATCAGCTCTCTGGCTTCACCAATTTTTTCGTCACGCCCTTGACCTTCTTGGCCGGGGTGTTTTATTCAATCAAGTCTTTGCCACCATTCTGGCAGGCGCTCAGTCACGCCAACCCGTTTTTTTACATGATCGATGGCTTTCGCTACGGCTTCTTCGGTCTGTCTGACAGCTCACCGTGGTTGTCGCTGGCGGTGGTCCTTTCATTTGCTTTGGTGCTGGCGATGATCGCCCTGCGTATGTTGCAGACCGGCTATAAATTACGGCACTAAATTATCACCCATGGTTACTCCCGAATACGTCAAGGCCAGCATCCTCGCCAATCTCGACTGTCTGCACTGCGAGGTCACCGGCGATGGACAGCACTTTGAGGCAGTGGTGGTGAGCACTGCTTTTTCTGGCCTGCGCATGGTGCAACAACATCAGCGCGTCTATGCAGCCTTAGGCGACAAAATGCGTGAAGAAATCCACGCCCTTTCAATGAAGACCTACAGCCCAGAGCAATGGGCCAATACACACAATGGATAAATTAGCTGTCGTGGGCAATGGCCCTCTCAGAGGCATGGTCAGGATATCGGGCGCAAAAAATGCGGCCTTGCCAATTCTCTGTTCGGCCTTGTTGACCAAGGAGCCGTGCACGTTTACCAATGTACCGCAGCTAAACGATGCCCGTACCATCGTGCGTCTGCTCATGCAGATGGGTATTGCCGCTGAGCGTACCGAGAGTGCTAAGGTAGAGATCTGCGCCGAAGGCTTGTCGAACCCCGTTGCGCCGTATGACCTGGTCAAGACCATGCGTGCCTCGGTTCTGGTGTTGGGCCCTTTGCTCGCCCGCTGGGGAGTGGCACGTGTGTCTTTGCCCGGGGGATGTGCCATCGGTACCCGGCCTGTCGATCAACATCTCAAGGGCTTGGAGGCTCTGGGTGCGGAGGTGCGTCTCACCGCTGGCTACATTGAAGCCAAGTGCCCGCGCTTAAAGGGCGCGCACATAGTGATGGACATGGTCACCGTGACTGGCACTGAAAACATCATGATGGCGGCGACTTTGGCAGACGGTGTCACGATTATCGATAATGCGGCACGTGAGCCCGAGGTGGTTGACTTGGCCAATTGTTTGATTGCCATGGGCGCGCAGATTAAAGGCGCGGGCACTGACCGTATTGAAATCGTCGGTGTACAGGATCTTAAGGGCGTGCATTATCGCGTCATGCCTGACCGCATCGAGGCGGGCAGCTTTCTCTGTGCCGCCGCTGCCACGGGTGGCGATGTGACCTTGCTGGGCGCGCCAGTGCATGCCATGGGCGCAGTGTTAGAAAAGTTGCGCGAGGCCGGTTGCTCATTGTCGATCAGCGGCGAACAAATCAACATCACTCGCAAAGCCGGGCTAAAAGCGGTGTCGGCGCGTACCGCCCCCCACCCCGCTTTCCCGACTGATATGCAGGCGCAGTTAATGGCGATGAATTGTGTGGCAGAGGGCACATCACACATCACTGAGACTATTTTTGAAAACCGCATGATGCATGTGCCAGAGCTACAGCGTATGGGGGCGGATATCAGCATTGAAAACAACATCGCGATTA
>JBDKJU010000147.1:0-7018 GCA_039796435.1 Pseudomonadota bacterium
GCTATGGCACCATGATTTATGCGCGTGAGGGCAAGCAGATACTTGATGGGGTGTTTGTGATGGCGGCGTTTTTGGGCTCGCGGGATGTGCCTGCTGCCATCGAAAAGGCCGGAGGTCTTGGGCCTTGGCAAGCCGGTGCCATCAAAGAGCAGGAAGTGGACAAACAGCTGTGGACTTGGTTGCAAGAAAATTTTTATGGCAGTCCTAGTCGCCGTTTACCCAAGACTTATATCGGTTACGGGGTGGATGATCGCTTTGTGCAAAGCAACCGTCTCCTCGCCCGTGAACTGCCGGCTGCGCAGGTATTCGAAGTGCCGGGCGGACACAGCTGGGCGCCTTGGCGGGCGCTTTGGGCCAAGTGGTTAACGGCAGAGTTTGCTCAGCAATGAAATTAACAACTTATCGTCCCAGCGCCCTCATATTGGGTACCGTGGTGTTGCATGTGCTGTCGGCAATAGGGTTGTTGCTCGCACCTGCTTGGTGGAAAGAGGTGCTGTTGCTGTTGTTGCTCAACCATGCCTTACTCACTGTGATTGGCCTGTGGCCACGCTCTCAAGGTTTGGGCAAAAACATTAATCGTTTGCCCGCAAGCGCAGGGCAAGTGGTGGCCATTACCATTGACGATGGGCCAGACCCTGAGGTGACCCCCAAGGTGCTGGCCTTGCTTGCTGAGTTGCGACTTAAGGCCAGCTTTTTTGTCATAGGGGAAAGAGTGCGTGCGCATCCAGAGATAGTTCGTGACATCATCGCCCAAGGCCATGAGGTGCACAATCATTCTGACCGCCACAGTCATGCTTTTTCGTGTTTCATGACCAAGGCTTTGCGCCGTGAAATCACCCTGGGAGCCGCTGCTATTCACAGCGCTACTGGTGAGCACAGTCAGTTTTTTCGCGCCCCGGCAGGCCTGCGCAACCCCTTGCTGGATTATGTGTTGCAAGGACTGAACATGACGCTGGTGAGCTGGACACGACGGGGGTTTGACACCGTCACGGCTGACCGCAACAAGGTGTTATCGGCCTTGATCAATGATCTGCGTGCGGGCGACATTCTGCTTGTGCATGACGGACATGCCGCCACCGATGACACGGGGCAAGCGGTGATTCTCAGCATCCTGCCAGGACTGGCGGCAGCGTTAACAAAAAAACAACTCAGCACCGTTACACTCTCTGCATGCCTCACTTAAGCTCTGCCCTTATCAAACTCGCCGCCGCCCCGTATCGAAACAGCGGCCGCTTCGCCTATCATTTTGCACGGGGCAAGTTGTCACGAGACCCTGCCTTTGCAGGCATATTGCGTCAGGATTTATTGCCCAAAGTCATACGCTTGGTGGACCTGGGCAGTGGACAGTCGCTCATGGCCTCGGTGTTGGCTCATGCCCCGAAAGACTGGGGTTATGAACTTCAGGCCTACACCGGCATAGAGTTGATGCCCAAAGACACTGCTCGTGCCAGCGAAGCCTTGCAGAGCCTCATTCCACAGGCACGCTTTGTCAATGGCGACATGTGCACCACGGCCTTGCCAGCGTGCAACTGCGTACTCATTTTGGATGTCTTGCACTATGTTCCAATCGCTGCGCAGGATGAATTATTAAAAAAAATATTTACCACTTTGGAGACCGGTGGCCGCCTGCTTTTGCGTGTGGGCGATAGGGCCGGTGGCCTTGGTTTTCACTTTAGCCAGTGGGTGGACGCGGTGGTGACTTTTATACGTGGGCATCAAGTGGTGCCTACTTTTACCCGCAGTCTGAGCGATTGGCAAGCGGCGTTGCAGACAGTAGGTTTTCAGGTACAGAGCATCCCCATGCACGCCGGCACGCCGTTTCAGAATATTCTGTTGTGCGCAGAAAAAAGCGGCTGACCACGCACTACATAGACTCGCACCAGCCTGCGTTACAGTGTTTTCCCCAATTCCCATTTGGCAATGGCATTGCGGTGCACTTCATCAGGACCGTCAACGATGCGCACCGTGCGTTGATGGGCATAGGCCTCGGCGAGCCAAAAGTCTTGACTGATGCCAGCCCCACCGTGGGCTTGAATGGCCCAGTCGATGATTTTGCAACTCACATTGGGGGCCACCACTTTAATCATGGCGATCTCGGCGCGCGCCACTTTATTGCCCACGGTGTCCATTTTCCAGGCGGCGTTGAGCGTGAGTAGACGAGCTTGATCTATCATGCAGCGTGATTCGGCAATGCGCTCGTGCCACACTGATTGTGAAGAAATGGGGCCACCGAAGGCGATGCGCTTTTTGAGACGATCAACCATGAGCTCAAGTGCGCGTTCAGCCGCACCAATGGAGCGCATGCAGTGGTGGATGCGGCCAGGGCCGAGACGACCTTGCGCAATTTCAAAACCACGACCTTCGCCAAGCAGGATATTGCTCACCGGCACGCGCACATCTTTGAGCTCGATCTCCATGTGCCCGTGCGGGGCATCGTCATAGCCAAACACGGAGAGGTGGCGCTTGATGGTCACGCCAGGGGTATTGCGCGGCACCAGCACCATGGATTGCTGGGCGTGCTTGGGGGCCTCGGGGTCGGTCTTGCCCATCACGATAAAGATGGCGCAATTGGGGTGCCCTGCACCAGAGCTAAACCACTTGGTGCCGTTGATCACATACTCATTGCCTTCGCGGCGAATCTGCGTTTGAATATTGGTGGCATCGGATGAGGCAACGGCGGGTTCGGTCATTAAAAAAGCGGAACGGATTTTGCCTGCCAGCAAAGGCTCTAACCATTGTTCTTTGTGTTCGAGGGTGCCGTAACGTTCAATGGTTTCCATATTGCCAGTGTCCGGGGCAGAGCAGTTGAACACTTCGCTTGACCACACGGCTCGACCCATGATCTCGCACAAGGGCGCGTAATCAAGGTTGCTGGTGCCGCCGTTGCCTTTGTAGGCATGCGGTAGAAACATGTTCCATAGGCCTTCGCTTTGTGCGATGGGCTTTAACTCTTCCACCAAGGGCACTACCTGCCAGGCATTACCGGCATTGCGGTGTGCGGCCACTTCGTGTTCATGTCGTGCCTCATTGGGGTAAATGTGGCGTTCGTAAAAAGACTTTAAGCGGCGTTGTAGATCAAGGCTCTTGGCGGAATGTTCGAACATTATGTTTGGCACCTAGGACAATAAAAAGTGGAGCGACCGCTGTGGGTCATCAGGGCTATGGCAGTGCCACATTGTACGCAAGGCAGTCCTTTGCGGCCATACACGGTTTTGCGTTCCTGATATTGCCCCACGCCGCCATCAATGGTGACAAAATCACTGAAGCTGGTGCCCCCCATTTCTATGGCTTCAGCCAATACGGTCTTGATGGCAGTGACCAAGTTCTCTAGGCGTATTTTGCTGATGCGACCAGCAGCTCGGTCTGGGTGGATACCGGCCCGAAATAAAGCCTCGGCAGCGTAGATGTTGCCCACCCCCACGACGATGTGGCTGTCCATTAACGCGGCTTTCACCGCTTGTTTTTTGCCTTTGAAGGCGGTGTGTAGATAGTGCACTTCAAAGTCGGCAGCAAGTGGTTCTGGCCCAAGAGATCGCAGCAGCGGGTGGTCCAGGGTGGCTGACCACAACAAACAACCAAAGCGTCGAGGGTCGTGATAGCTTAAGTAGTCGCCAGAACTCAAGCGCCACTGCACATGGTCATGTGGGCGTTGCTTGGGCTCTGAGCGCAAGGAAAAACTTCCGGTCATGCCTAGATGGGCGATGACATAGCCCTCTGATAACTGCCACAGCAGGTATTTGCTGCGCCGGTGAATATGCAGAATTTTCTGACCCAGCAGGCGTGAAGGAAAGTCATCAGTGATGGGCCAACGCAGGGCCGGGTTGCGCACCACGCAGTCCACGATGGTGTGGCCAAGGATTTTTTCAGACAGGGCATGCGCCACTGTCTCGACTTCTGGCAGCTCAGGCACGCTGGATCATCTGTATCACCACCTCGGGCACGCTCACCGCTTTTTGGGTGGCACTGGCCACCCAAACCAGTCGGCACAGACCCTGGGCATACACCACTCCCTCTACCAAGAGGTCGTGATAAGTCTCTAGGCTGCGGCTGCTGGCAGAGCCAAGGTACATGGTGGTGGTGACCACCGCCGGGTAGGTAATGGCGCGGATGAAATTGCAATTGGCGGAGACCAGCACCGGATAGACTGCTTCATCACCACGCAGGGTTTGGCCAAAACTGCCAAACCACTCGATACGGCATTGTTCCATCAAACGGAAGTACACCGTATTGTTCATGTGCGACAGGCTGTCCATATCCCCCCAGCGCATGGGGGCTTGGCAGGTGTGGACTAACTTATGTTCGGCATGAGAGATTAAGGGCATCGCAAAATTATAGAGTCCTATAATTTGCGCATGAATACCGTACCCCGCGACGACCGTGAATCCATGGCCTACGATGTGCTCATCGTGGGTGGTGGCCCCGCTGGCCTTTCGGCCGCCATCAAGATGAAGCAATTAAACCCGGATATATCAGTGTGCCTGATAGAAAAAGGCAGTGAAGTGGGGGCGCATATTCTCTCTGGGGCGGTGATAGATCCGATTGCCTTAAACGAGCTTATTCCTGACTGGCAGGTGCAAGGCGCACCCGTGCACACGTCCGTGAGTGATGATGAGTTTTATGTGCTCAGCGAAAAATCGGCACGCAAAATTCCCAATTGGCTCTTGCCCCCGCTCATGAACAATCATGGCAATTACATTGTCAGCCTGGGTAATTTGTGTCGCTGGCTAGGCACACAGGCTGAGGCCTTGGGGGTGGAGATTTACCCGGGTTTTGCTGCGGCTGAAGTGCTCTTTCATGAGAACGGCAGCGTCAAGGGCGTGGCTACCGGCGACATGGGCATAGGCAAAGACGGCCAGCCTACCGATGCCTTTGCCCCCGGCATGGAGCTGCATGCCAAGTACACCTTGTTTGCCGAGGGCGTGCGCGGTTCGCTGTCGGAAGAGTTGATGAAGCATTTTGATTTGCGCAAAGATTGTGAGCCACAAAAATACGGCATCGGCATTAAAGAAGTCTGGCAAGTGCTGCCAGAACACCACAAGCCCGGATTGGTGCAGCATTCGCAGGGTTGGCCTTTGGACAGCAGCACAGGAGGCGGTTCATTTCTGTACCACTTGAGCAATGAAAATAAAGACTGCTTTGTGGCGGTGGGTTTCGTGGTGCATCTGAATTACCAAAATCCGCATCTCTCCCCATTTGAAGAGTTTCAGCGCTTTAAAACCCACCCCGCAATCGCTCCTACGTTTGCCGGGGGCAAACGCCTCTCCTACGGGGCCCGCGCCATCAATGAAGGTGGCTTGCAGTCGCTGCCCAAACTTACTTTTCCTGGCGGTGCCTTGATTGGTTGCAGTGCCGGTTTTGTCAATCTGCCGCGCATCAAAGGCAGTCACAATGCCATGAAGACCGGCATGTTGGCGGCAGAAAGTGTGGTGGAGGCTTTAGCGGCAGGTCGTGCGGGCGACGAGCTTAGCGACTACCCCGAAGCGGTCAATAAGAGCTGGGTGCATGAAGATCTCTACAAAGTGCGTAATGTCAAGCCGGGGCTCAAATGGGGCATGTGGTTGGGCACCGCGCATGGGGGCTTACATATGTGGGCCAATGACCTGGGGCTAGGCTGGCTTATGCCGTGGACGCTCAAGCATGGCAAGACCGATGCCGCGTCTTTGCGTCCCGCCAGCGAGATGCCTAAGATTGATTACCCTAAACCTGATGGGGTGCTGTCGTTTGACCGGCTCTCCTCAGTGTTCCTCTCCAATACCAACCACAGCGAAGATCAGCCCGCCCATCTGCAACTGCGTAATATCGATGTGCCGGTGCACATCAACCTTGCCAAGTTTGACGGCCCTGAGCAACGCTATTGCCCGGCCGGGGTGTATGAGTTTGTGGACAATGCCTTGGTGATCAACGCACAGAATTGCGTGCACTGCAAGACCTGCGACATTAAGGACCCGCTGCAGAATATTCACTGGGTCACCCCTGAAGGCGGTGGTGGCCCCAACTACATCAACATGTGAGGATACTGGCAGGATGAAAATTTACGGACGCTTGAACAGCAGTAATGTGCAAAAAGTACTTTGGACTTTGGCAGAGCTAGAGCTGCCCTTCACCCGTGTGGATGCTGGGCGCGAGTTTGGTTTTCCGGAGCAGTACGAAGCCATGAACTTTAACAAGTTGGTACCGGTGATGGATGATGCCGGATTTGTGTTGTGGGAGTCCAATGCCATCGTGCGTTATCTGGCACGCAAGCACGGCAGCGGCAGCTTGGCCCCCGCAGATCTACAAGCCTATGCTGACGCAGACCGCTGGATGGACTGGGGCAGTCAAACTTTTTATGGTGCCTTTGGATCGGGTTTTGTCAATGTATACCGCATGCCTATTGAAAAACGTGACCCCGCGCTCTTGCTTGATTCCTTTAACAAAACCAGCAAAGTCGTGGCGCAAATGAATCAGGTCTTGGCTGATCGGCAGTACTTCTGCGGCTCGCAATTCACCATGGCAGACATTGTGTTGGGCATGGCGGCACAGCGTTGGTTCAACATGCCCTATGCGCAATTGATTGATGCGGTGCTTATACCTGAGCTACCGCACCTGAGAGCCTACTATGAGCGCATGCAAAAGCGTCCAGGCTTTGTGCGCTATGTTGATGAACCTTTAAGTTAGCCGACCATGGATACCTCTATTTGGTGGTGGATTGTGGCGGGTGTGATGCTCGCCGCTGAAATCATGACCGGCACTTTTTATCTTCTGGTGCTTGCTTTGGCCGCGGGGTTGGCTGCTGTGGCTGCACATCTGGGCCTTGATGCTTGGGGGCAAGTCATGGTGGCAGCGAGCATCACTGCCTTGGGGAGTTTTGCTGTACAGGCTTGGCATAAAAAACATGGCAACAAAGACAACCCGACGCAAAATCTGGATGTGGGTCAAAGCGTGAGTGTTGAGAGCTGGCTTGATGCGCGTACTGCCAGGGTGAGGTACCGTGGCAGTATGTGGACAGCCACTTTGGCAGAGGGGGCACCCCATGATC
>JBDKJU010000148.1:0-3040 GCA_039796435.1 Pseudomonadota bacterium
ATGGACATCAGCTCGCGTTTGGTGGTTAACCAGGCTGCCTTGAAACTTAAACAAGCCCCGATCCGCGCCATCATTGATGCCTTTGCCGGTGCTACAGGTGTCATAGTCAAATGATGGGTAAATAATTTACTATGAATTTAATAGCTGCCCTGGCTTATTTATCAACGGCTAGTATCACATTTGAGGCTGATTTCAAGGCGCGCTTGCATTGGTCGGCTGAAACAGATGCAGGCATTGAAAACGTGGTCGCTAACATCCTGCGCGACGTCCAAACCCGTGGCGATGCAGCCGTTGTGGAGTACACCAACCGCTTTGATGGCTTGGCTGCTACGTCAGTTGCTGCTTTGGAGTTAACGCAAACCGAGCTGAAAGCCGCTTTTGACGCGATTCCCGCCGACCAGCGCGACGCCTTGCAAGCAGCAGCAGCCCGTGTACGCAGCTATCACGAAGCGCAAAAAAAAGCCAATGGCGAGAGCTGGAGCTACTGCGACGCCGATGGCACTCTCTTGGGTCAAAAAGTCACCCCACTGGATCGCGTTGGCATCTATGTGCCTGGTGGTAAAGCTACGTACCCCTCTAGCGTGCTGATGAATGCGATTCCGGCGCATGTGGCAGGTGTGGGTGAAATCATCATGGTCGTTCCCACGCCGCACGGTGAAAAGAACCTCATGGTTTTGGCCGCCGCTTACATCGCCGGCGTCAGCCGCGCTTTTACGATTGGTGGGGCTCAGGCCGTCGCAGCTTTGGCGTATGGCACAGAAACCATACCAAAAGTTGACAAAATCACCGGCCCCGGCAACGCCTACGTGGCCGCAGCCAAGCGCCGCGTGTTTGGTGCGGTTGGGATTGACATGATCGCCGGCCCCAGTGAAATTTTGGTGTTGGCGGACGGCACCACCCCGTCAGACTGGGTCGCGATGGACTTATTTAGCCAGGCCGAGCATGACGAGCTGGCGCAAAGCATACTGCTGTGCCCAGACGCCGCGTACATTGCCCAAGTGCAAGAGAGCATTAACCGTTTGCTGCCAGCCATGCCCCGCGCCGCCATCATCGCCAAATCGCTGAACGACAGGGGCGCGCTGATTTTGACCCGCAGCATGGAAGAGGCCTGCGACATCAGCAACCGCATCGCCCCCGAGCACCTCGAAGTCTCCAGCCGCGACCCGCACCGCTGGGAGCCGCTGCTTCGACATGCAGGGGCAATCTTTTTGGGCGCTTTTACCAGTGAGTCCCTAGGCGACTACTGCGCTGGCCCCAACCACGTCCTGCCCACCTCAGGCACAGCACGCTTCAGCAGCCCGCTGGGTGTTTACGACTTTCAAAAGCGCAGCAGTTTGATAGAAGTCAGTGAAGCCGGTGCGCAAGTCTTAGGCAAAATCGCTTCGGTCTTGGCGCATGGCGAAGGCTTGCAAGCGCACGCCAAAGCAGCAGAAATGCGGCTGCTGTAAGTTTTTTGGGCCGAAATGCGACCTTAACTGCTGTTTTAATACTTTTAAGTAAAGCGAGTTATCCATGAAATTGTTCGCATTCACGGTTTTTAAAAGCATTGTTGTAAGCCTGCTACTCTTAGCAACTGCCAACGCCATGAGCTTGCGTGAAATGCGCCAGCTAGAGCGTGCCAACCCCAAACAAGGTGATTTGTACGTGCAGTACTACCTGATTGGGGTTTTAGAGGGCATCCAAGAGGCTAATACGACGTTGACTCGCTCGGGCGGCAAACCCTTGTTTTGCCAAAATAGCCGCAGGTTAGACGTGTCTCAGGCACAAACGATTTTCAACACTGAGCGTAAACGCAACGCCGATTTGTACGAGGCTGATATGCCCGTGCAGCTGGTGATGATGAATGCGCTAGCCAATACTTACAGTTGCGATTGATGAACTTTCAGATGAATACAAACCAGTTAATCCAACCTCCTGCACTGAAGAATTTTCGCCAAGACATCATCTCCATGCACGCCTACGCCATTCAAGACTCGGTTGGCATGGTCAAGCTAGATGCGATGGAGAACCCGCATCGCCTACCCGTTGATTTACAGCAAAAGCTAGGCGAGCGTTTGGGTAAACTAGCACTGAACCGTTACCCTGACGGCCGCGTTAACGATTTACGGGCAGCACTGGCAAGTTACGCCAACATGCCCGCCGGCTACGACATCATGCTGGGCAATGGCTCGGACGAGCTGATTTCGTTGCTGGCGCTGGCTTGTGATGTGCCGGGAGCTTCCATCCTCGCTCCACTGCCGGGTTTTGTCATGTACGCCATGAGTGCGCAGTTGCAGGGGCTGGAGTTTGTCGGCGTTGATTTGACGGCTGATTTTGAGCTTGACGTACCAGCCATGCTGGCTGCAATCGCAGAGCACAAACCCGCCATCACTTACTTGGCTTACCCCAACAACCCGACCGCAAATTTGTGGAATGAAGACGCGATGGCGCAAATCATCGCCGCAGTGGGCGAGCAGGGCGGTTTGGTGGTGCTGGACGAGGCGTATCAGCCTTTTTCCAGCAAAACCTATTTGGACACGATTCGCGCCAACCCGTCAGCCCATCAGCACGTTTTGTTGATGCGCACTTTGAGCAAATTCGGTCTGGCAGGGGTGCGCATGGGCTACATGATGGGGCCGCAAGCCCTGATTCTTGAGATCGACAAAGTACGCCCGCCCTACAACATCAGTGTGCTGAATTACGAGTGCGCACTGTTCGCACTGGAGCATAAGAACATATTCTCGGCTCAAGCCGACGAATTGATTGCTCAGCGCGCTATGCTTTTTGAAGAGCTTGGCAAGATTTCAAACGTCAAAGCCTACAAATCAGACGCCAATATGATGCTGTTGCGCGTCCAAGGCGGGAATGAACAGGCCACAAAAACCTTCGATGGCATGAAAGCAAATGGCGTTTTGGTCAAAAATGTATCAAAAATGCATCCACTTCTAAACGGTTGCCTGCGTTTGACCGTTGGTACCGCTGCGGAAAATGCGACAATGTTGGCTGCTATCAGAGCTTCTGTTTGAATTTACCACCCAAGAAATGACCATGACCGCCCCAT
>JBDKJU010000149.1:0-5333 GCA_039796435.1 Pseudomonadota bacterium
AAATTGCCATAGCGCAACTGCACCGTCAAATGCACAAGCCCACCACGTATGCGCTTGCGCATCACCGTCAATGCGGCCCCATTGCTGAGTGTCACCGTCTCGGTGCGTTTGTGCATGCTCAAGGGGGAAACATCAAACGCCTCGCCCTCGATGTAATCGGTCTTACCTTTGTAATCGGCCAACATCTGCTCGGTCGCCACGCTGCTGCTGCCCACGGGGATTTCTACCCGCTCACTTTGGCTAGCGGGCAAATAGCGACCCAGTGTGCGGTTACTTGCGCGCAAATATTTCTGCGCCACGCGCATCACATCTGCGGCCTTGACCTTGGCCAGCTGGTCACGTCCGTAAAAGTACAAACGCCAGTCGCCCGCCGCGATGGCCTCGGACAAGGCCACCGCCAATTTATCAGTCTGAAAACTTGCCTGTTCGATGTCACGCAGTCTGGCGCGCACCAGCGCCTGTGTTTCTTTTTCGGTGATCGGACGCAGGTGCTCACACAGTTTGAGCAAGGCCTGCTCGGTGTTGTCTTCCTTGGTCGCCAAGCTCAGTTGTGCCCCCAGATAGAGCATCCCGGGCGAGAAAAAAGTAGCCACCACATCGCTGAAGGCCTCGCTGGCCAGGTTTTTTTCCACCAACTCTTTCTGCATCTGCCCGGTCACTTTATCGCCGAGGTAGTCAGCCAGCACCGCCAGCGGTGCCGCATCCGCATGATTGGCGCCTGGAATTTTGTAGCCCAATAAAAAAGCCTTGGTGGTGGACACGCGGCGAATGTTGACACTGCGTTCGCCGTCTTGGGCGGGCTCCACTGTCCATTCACGTGGCAAGCTGCGGGCGGGCTTAGGGATGGCGCCAAAGTGTTGCTGCACCAAGGCCAAGGTCTGGGCGGTGTCAAATTGCCCAGCGACCAATAGCACCGCATTGTCGGGCTGGTAATGGCGTCCGTAAAAAGCGCGCAAATTCTGTATCTCCACATTCTCCACATCACTGCGATTACCAATGGTGTCCTTGCCATTGTTGTGCCAGTCATAGGCCAGTCCGCTGACGCGTTTGTACAGCACCTGCCAGGCTTGATTTTCGCCCGCTTCCATTTCATTGCGCACCACGGTCATTTCCTGATCCAGACCGGCCTTGTCAAAGGTCGATTGGGTCATGCGTTCGGCCTCCATCGCCAGTACCCAAGCCAGATTAGCGGCATCGGCAGGAAAGCTACCGAAATAGTTGGTGCGGTCTATCCAAGTGGTGGCGTTGTTGCGTATGCCACGCTCGGCCATGGCTTTGCCCACATGCGGGATGCTTGGCGTGCCTTTGAACAATAAATGCTCAAGCAAATGTGCCATGCCGGTCTCGCCGTAGTTCTCATGCCGAGAACCCACTTTGTAGGTGATGTTGACCGTGGTGATGGGTTTGCTCGGGTCTGGAAAAAGCAGCACTGTCAGGCCATTGTCCAAACGGTATTCGCTAATGCCCTCCACGCTGCGTAGGAGGGCGGGCAACGCCGCAGAGGCTTTGCCCGCCGTGTGTTGATTGAGTGTCAGTGACAGCTTGTTGAGTTGCCAACTCAGCGTCACGGGCTTAGTCGAGAGATTGCGCCACATCCAACAGTAATCACGGTCAGCATCAACCTGCAGCGTTCCTGTTTCGCTTGTGCCCGCTGGCTTATGCACCGGAGTGATGATGTCCTTACCCACATGGTAGTGCAGATTAAAGTCAAGCGCCGCACCTGCTTGGAATTGCCACTGCACAGGCTCACCTTTTTTTAGCGCCCCGCAAAGCTCAACAAATTGGCCGGCATCAAGCTGTGTTGCCTGTCGCATCTCCGCTTGCGGACTCCAAACAATATCAATTATCTTTGCTGATAAAGGCGAGGACGACAGGCAGGCACAAACAAACGGGAGTAGGAATTTGGTGGACATAAATCAATTCTATACAATGCCCATTCCTCCAAAAGTGGAACAACGAATGAATGCACCCTTACCCCAGCAGATTTCAAATCAACTTCAACAAGCACTTACTACCGTAACTCTTGATGACAAGTACAGCCTAGATCGTGGGCGCGCCTTTATGAGCGGCGTACAAGCCCTGGTCAAATTGCCCATGCTGCAAAAATTGCGTGATCAGGAAGCCGGACACCACACTGCCGGCTTTATCAGCGGCTATCGTGGCTCCCCGCTTGGCGGCTATGATCAAGCCTTGTGGAAAGCACAAGCCTATCTCAAGGCGCGTGACATCCACTTCCAGCCGGGAGTCAACGAAGAACTCGCCGCCACCGCCCTGTGGGGCACCCAGCAGATGGGCTTCGCCCCCCCAGGCAGCAATAAATTCGATGGTGTGTTTGGCATCTGGTACGGCAAAGGCCCAGGCGTTGACCGCACCGCAGATGTGTTCAAACATGCCAACATGGCAGGCACCACCCGCCTAGGCGGCGTACTGGCCGTGGCGGGCGATGACCACGTGGCCAAAAGCTCCACGGCCGCGCACCAATCTGACCACATTTTCAAGGCCTGCGGCCTGCCCGTGCTCTTTCCCGCCAATGCCCAAGAGGTGCTGGACATGGGCCTGCATGGCATCGCCATGTCGCGCTATGCCAGCGTGTGGGTGGGCATGAAAACCATACAGGAAGTGGTGGAGAGCGCCAGCTCGGTCATCATCGACCCTGAGCGTGTCAATATTGTCCAGCCGGTTGACTTTGACATGCCCGAAGGCGGCTTGCACATCCGTTGGCCTGATGCCGCCTTGCCCCAAGAAGCGCGTTTGTTCAATCACAAATGGTATGCTGCCCTCGCCTACATTCGTGCCAATAATCTCAACCAGACGGTGATTGCCGGGCCCAATGACCGCTTTGGCATCATCGCCAGCGGCAAGGCCTACAACGATGCCCGACAGGCTCTGTTAGATCTGGGTCTGGATGTGGCCACCTGCCAGCGCGTGGGCATACGGGTGCACAAAGTGGGTGTGGTCTGGCCACTGGAAGCACAGGGCACGCGCGAATTTGCCCGCGGCTTGAAAGAGATTCTGGTGGTGGAAGAAAAGCGCCAGATGATTGAGTATCAGCTCAAAGAAGAACTCTACAACTGGCGCGATGATGTGCGCCCGAATATTTTGGGCAAGTTCGATGAACTGGTGGGAGATGTGTCAGGCGGCGAGTGGAGTTTCCCCAACCCCACTGCCCATGTGTTGCAACGTGCCACGGCAGATCTCAACCCGGCCATGGTGGCCAAGGCGCTGGGCAAGCGCTTGCTCAAGCTTGGTATGCCCAGCGACATCGCCGCCCGCATCGAACAACACCTCGCACTTTTGCAGGACATCGAAACACAGCGCGCAGGCAGCATCACGCTAAAAGGCGAACGCCTGCCTTGGTTCTGTTCTGGTTGCCCGCACAACACCTCCACCAAGGTGCCAGAAGGGTCGCGTGCCACGGCAGGCATCGGCTGCTCATTCATGGCCCTGTGGATGGACAGGCAAACCGAAGGCTTCACCCAAATGGGCGGTGAAGGGGCCACCTGGGTAGGGCAGGCACCCTTCAGCTACGAGCAGCACATTTTCGCTAATCTCGGTGACGGCACTTATTTTCATTCCGGCTTACTGGCCATACGCCAGGCAGTGGCGGCGAATGTCAACATGACCTACAAAATCCTCTACAACGATGCCGTGGCCATGACCGGTGGCCAGCCCGTGGGGGAAAGGCCAGAAGGCCATCGGGTCGACCAGATCACCCACTCGCTGTACGCCGAAGGCGTGGTGCGCACCATCATCGTCACCGATGAGCCTGACAAGTACAAGGGCAAGACCCATTTGCTGGCCAAAGAGGTGCGCATCGAACACCGTGACCGCTTAGATGCCGTGCAACGTGAATTGCGCGAAGTCGCAGGCGTGACCGCGCTCATTTATGACCAAACCTGTGCCACCGAAAAACGCCGCCGTCGCAAGCGTGGGGTGCTGGCTGAACCAGAAGAGCGCGTATTCATCAATCCTCTGGTGTGCGAAGGCTGTGGCGATTGCCACACGCAATCGAATTGTCTGAGTGTGGAGCCGCTGGAAACTGAATTCGGACGCAAACGCAAAATCAATCAAAGCAGTTGCAACAAAGATTTTTCTTGCACCAAAGGTTTTTGCCCCAGCTTCGTCACGGTCACCGGTCAGCTCAAACAAAAGAATAAAAATCGTCAAGGTGTGTCTCTTCCTACACAGCTCAGCCACTTGCCCGCGCCCACCCTGCCTTTGGCCCGACAGGCCTACGGCATACTGGTAGCGGGGGTTGGCGGCACAGGAGTCATCACCATTGGTCAACTGCTGGGCATGGCGGCGCACCTTGAAGGCAAGGCAGTGGCCACGCAAGACTCTGCCGGTCTCGCCCAAAAGGGCGGCAGCACTTGGGCGCATGTGCAAATATCTGATGACCCACAAGGGGTGCACACCACCCGCGTCGGCATCGCCTCTGCCGATCTCATGTTGGCCTGCGACCCCATCGTTTCGGTGTCGGCTGAAAGCACACAATTCCTGCGTCGTGGGCGCAGCAAATTGGCACTCAACAGTCATGCCGCCCCCACCGCCGCCTTTGTGCACAATGCCGAGTGGCAAAACCCGGCGGGTCAATGCGCGGAGCAACTCCGCGGTTTGTTGGGAGACGAAGCAGTGGGCACATTTGATGCCCATGCGCTTGCCACCACCGTGTTGGGCGACAGCATTTATATCAATCCCATGATACTGGGCTATGCCTGGCAACGTGGCTGGATACCCCTCACCGAGGTCTCCATTTTGCGCGCCATCGAGCTCAACGGCACACAGGTGCACAACAATCAAACCGCGTTTGCTTGGGGACGCCTGGCAGCCGCCGATGCAGCGCTGATCGCCCCTTATTTAAACACGAATGTGCAGCCCCTGCAGTGGCATAAAAAACCTAGTCTGGCGCAAATCCTGGCCACGCGCGTCGAGTACTTGAGCGCCTATCAGGACGAGGCCTATGCTGCCAGCTACCGCACTTTCGTTGAAAGGATAGAGGCCTTGGAGGCTCCTCTGGGGTGCAAAAACATCACGGAAGCGGTGGCCAAAAATCTGTTTGCCTTGATGAGTTACAAGGATGAGTACGAGGTGGCCCGCCTGCACAGCAGCACTGCCCTTGATGAGCAGATCGCGCAACACTATGAGGGCGCTGTCACCCGCACCTACCACCTTGCGCCTCCTTTGTTGGCAGGCCGAGATGATCACGGTCACCTACGCAAAAGAACTTTTGGCGCGTGGATGGGGCCGTTAATGCGCATGCTGGCCAAGGGCAAGGTGTTGCGCGGATCGGTGCTGGATATTTTTGGGCACACGGCAGAGCGTCGCGTGGAACG
>JBDKJU010000150.1:0-4111 GCA_039796435.1 Pseudomonadota bacterium
GCAAGCTGTCAGTGGCCGACAACATCAAGGCCGTGCTGCAATTACGTGAATCCGATGAAGAGATTGTGGAGACCGAGCTCACCCAGTTGCTGGATGACCTCTCCATTGCCCATTTGCGTGACGCGCCTTCGGTGTCGCTCTCGGGGGGTGAGCGTCGTCGACTTGAAATTGCGCGCGCCCTAGCCACTCGACCACGCTTTATCTTGCTTGACGAACCCTTCGCCGGCGTCGATCCCATTGCCGTCATCGATATTCAAAAAATCATCCGTTTTCTTAAAGAACGCGACATAGGCGTCCTCATTACCGACCACAATGTGCGCGAGACTCTGGGCATTTGCGACCGCGCCTACATCATCTCGGAAGGTCGCGTGCTGGCTGCCGGCGACCCACAGGTCATTACCAACGATGATGCCGTGCGCAAAGTCTATCTGGGTGAGCACTTCAGGCTGTGAAACCCAGCCTGCAACTGCGTCTAAGCCAAAGCTTAACGCTCACGCCTCAGCTGCAACAGTCAATCAAACTGCTGCAGATCTCCACCCTGGAGCTGCAGCAGGAGATTGGTCAAATGCTGCTAGAGAACCCACTTCTGGAGCAGGTCGATCCCGACTATGATGCCTTGGACCATGCCGAGCCCATTGCCAAAACAGAAGTAGTGCCGCCACTGCAAGAGCAATACACCACGGTCAGCGCCACTGATGAAAAAACCGAGGACTTTGGTGAAGGAGACATTCCCGACTGGGCCGATGCCAGCAACGACTGGCCCGGAAACCCGGAAGCCCCCGACGAGGACAATGAGCAAACTTTTTCTCATGCAGAAGACATCACCTTAAGGGCACATCTGCTCGGGCAAATGTCCATGATGAAAGAAGAGCCGCTGGTGCTCATGTGGGTGCGAGCGCTCATTGACGCTCTGAATGATGATGGCTATCTCACAGTCACGCGCGAAGAGTGCAATGAGCTGGTGCTGGAAGAGCAACGCATCGAGGCCGACGTGTGGGAGCAAGTGGTGGCTGCACTGCAAACGCTTGACCCCGTGGGGGTGGGGGCGCGCCACTTGCAAGAGTGTCTGCGCCTGCAACTGGAGGTGTTGCCCGCCAGCACCCCCTACGCCAGCCTCGCCCTGGACATTATCAACTTGCATTTTGAACATTTCAAGGCCCGTGATTTTGGTCGTCTGAAACGACTCTTTCGCACCGAAGAAGAAATAATCAAGGCCGCCTGCGAGCTCATCAGCAAACAAAACCCGCGTCCTGGCGCGCAGTACACCGGTGCGGCCGCCAGCTATGTCTTGCCCGACATCGTGGTGCGCAAGCAACGCAAGCGCTGGGTGGCGAGTTTGAACCCCAGCACCGTGCCCAAATTGCGCATCAACCAGGTCTACGCCAATATCCTCTCGCAAAACAAGCAAGGGCGCAGCACACCCATGTCCACGCAACTGCAGGAAGCGCGCTGGATGATCAAAAACATCGAACAACGCTTCACCACCATTTTGCGTGTGGGGCAGGCCATAGTCGAGCGTCAGCAAGCCTTTTTTGAACACGGTGAAATTGCCATGCGGCCTTTGGTCTTGCGTGAAATCGCCGACGAGCTGGAACTGCATGAGTCCACCATTTCGCGCGTGACTTCAGCCAAATACATGATCACCCAACGTGGGGTATTTGAACTCAAATACTTCTTCGGCAGTGGGGTGGCCACTGACACTGGCGGCGCCGCCTCAGCCATGGCCATCAAGGCCATGTTAAAACAAATGGTGGCAGCTGAAGACAAGAAAAAACCACTCAACGACAGCAAACTCACCGAGCTCCTCGAAGCTCAAGGCATCATGGTGGCGCGCCGCACCGTGGCCAAATACCGTGAAATGGCGGGCATAGGCTCGGTGGCAGAACGACGTGAAGGATAAACCATGAGTTATCGCTTATTGTGCAAAATCATCGCCGGCATATTTGGTCTCTTGCTCACCACTTATCTTGGCTTCGCCGGTTTGTGGACTTTTTTTGAAGCCCTGAGCGCTTATCAAGACCCCAAGGCGGTGGCAGAAAAATCTACCCACTTGGGCTACTTATTGAGTGTGTTGTGCTTTGCTCTGGGTGTGACCGGATACTGGGGCTGGGTATTTTTAAGGCGCACAGCCAGTCAACTCTGGCGTTATGTGCTCGCCGCGCTGATCGCTGTCGGCTGCTTGCCACTCTTGTTTTTGCTGCGCACAGAAACAGCAGTATTGATTTTCCCACTCGCCATCAGCGCCGTGCTCATCACCTGGCTGTGTCGACCACACAGTGCCGGCAACCCCAACAAACCTGACCACTCTGACAACCCTGGCGCAACACACTAATGGCCACCCTCTATTTGGTTCGCCACGGGCAAGCCTCCTTCGGTGCCGCTGATTACGACCAGCTCAGCGCTCTGGGCGTGCAACAGGCGCAAGCCTTGGGGCAATATTGGCAAAATCGTTGGCCAGAGTATTGGCAAGAGCAACAGCTTGGCTTTGCGCAAATCTGGCGCGGCAGTCTCAAGCGACACCAGCAAACCTTGGCCGGTATCTGCCCGCAGGCAAACGCACAAGTCACTTCACGTCTCAATGAATACGACAGCGAAGCCATCATCCATGCCGTGCTGACCAAGCAAGCGCAGGAGCTGCCGCCTTTGGGCACCCCTGCCGGCTACAAGGCACATTTTCAAGTCTTAAGGACGGGTCTGCAAGCTTGGATAGAGGGCCAACTCGCGCCCGAGGGCATGCCCAGCTTTGCCCAATTTCGCGCGGGTATCGCCGAGGTCTTGGACGAAATCAGAAGCACGCACGGAGCGGAGAACCAAGCACGCATCTTGGTCGTATCAAGCGGCGGGCCGATTGCCACTGCGGTGATGCACCTATTGGGGGCTCCCGCCAGCAGCATGATCGATTTGAATTACCAAATCCGCAACACCGCCATCACCACCCTGCAAGTGTCGAAACACAAGCTGTCTTTGTCCGGCTTTAACCACCTGCCGCATCTGGACACCCCTGACAAAGCCGCCTGGATCACCAGCACTTAGCCAAGCGGGCAAGCCGGGCTCGTGCCCACGCAAACTCTGTCGGCTGCTTTTACTGCACCACCACGCCCCAAGGGGCCCTGCCCACCTTCACATCGGCAAGCTTTTTAAATGACTCGGTGTCGATCACGCTCACGCTGTCAGAGCGGCCATTGGCCACCAGCAATTTTTTTCCGTCTTTGGTGAGGCTCATATTCCAAGGTCGTTGACCAACGGCCACTTTGTCTTTCACTGTGTCACTCGCCACATCGATCAACATCACATTGGCGTCGCCGCCGTTGCTGACATACAGGCGCTTGCCGTCAGGGTGCATGGTCAGGCCATTGGAACGCAGCCCCACCTTGATCTGCTTCACCACCTTATGCGCTTGCGCATCCAGTACATACACAGTGTCGGCCCGTTCGCACGCCACATAGGCTTTTTTACCATCGGGGGTAAAGGCAATGCCACGCGGACGAGTGCCCACTTTCACCTGTGTCAGGTACTTGCGCCCCTCAACATCGATGACCTCTAGCTTATCGTCCTCCTCGGCGCTGGCGTACACCACCTTGCCATCAGGACGAAACACCGCATGTTCGGGGTTATCACCCTTGACCTTGATTTTGAACTCGACCTTATTGCTCTCCGTGTTCACAAACACCACACTGTTCGTAAGCTCCACTGCCGCCGCCAGCCACTTACCATCCGGCGAGGCATAAATGGCCTCTGGTGATTCACCTAGCTCGACCGTGGTCACCTCTTTGCGCGTCTTGGTGTCGATCACATGCAATATGCCCTTGCCTTGCTCGCTGACATACAACATGCCGCGCGCCAAAGCCAGGCCACGGGGCTTGCCGCCGGGGGCCAGCTCACCCACCACCGTCATGGTGTCGGTATCCATAATACTCACGGTGCCGCCCTGCTCATTGGGCACATAGGCAAGGTCAGCAAACAAAGGGCCGGCAGCCAAGGCCAGGCTCAATTTCAAGATTTTTTTCATACAGTCTCCTGGCACGATATTAACCACATTTCTCGGCTTCGGCCTCATGTTTTTCTTGAATATTTTGCGTTCTACAAACGAAATGAATGATCACCACGCAAG
>JBDKJU010000151.1:0-7019 GCA_039796435.1 Pseudomonadota bacterium
AGTAAGTAATGTAGTAACCCCGCTACATCAGCATCAACTGTGATTCTTTTGAGTTGATGTTGAGTGATAGCTTGACGGGGAATGGGGCTTGAAGCGTGTATCTCACTTGTAGTGCAATGTACCTATTCTTTGATCTTTAAAATGTAGTACGATTTTTTAACTTTTTTAAAAATATATAAAGTGCCAAAATAATTCACTAGAAACACGATAACGAAGAATATCAAATAAGAATAGGATCTAAAAAAAAAGTAGCTTGATCCATATTCAAGGACGTGTTTATTATGGAATAGACTAAAAAAAAATGTCTGCGTATACCAATAAAGCAAAGGACTCACATCTCTCACAAAATAAAAAATAATCCCAAAATGTATTAATCTAAGTATCATTGATGTACCCTTAAAACACCGTAATAAGTTCTATCAGTACCGGGAATAAGACCGCTTGGAGTCATACTCTTTCTGAATATTTGCCATTGTTGAGGGGAGGATACAGAAACGGTTAAACAACCATCGCTAATGGTGCCCGCATGTAGTCTTATACCACTTCTACTGACACCATTTACATATGTGCTATCGTCACTGTTGCCGTCTATGCGCCATAACTCATACCAGTCCACCTTGGGGTCATTGATAAAACGCTCCCATCTGCTCGATTTACGCTGAACAATATAGTAATCCCCTTCTGGGAGAGGTCCTCTGTTCTTCGCATCTGTAGCATCGGGGTTATTTCTAAACTCACTAGATTCAGAACCACTAAATGCCTCATAACTATCGCCCGTAATGCTAGTCAATGATGATTTATTTTGTCTGTTTAATTTAAAAGTATGAGTAAGATATCCTCTTTGTATTAAATTTCCCACCTCATTAAACAAATACTCCATAGCCGCCGTCATTGCGCCATTCTCGAATTTACCACCACCGAGCTTCGAGGCAAAGCCACCAGCAATCATACGTCCCAGCATACTTGTTGCATCAAAGGTTTCTGTCCCGCCCCCCGGCAAATACGGCCCTGCCATGCTAGAGAACCCAGCGGCCATTGCCCCTGCCTTACAACTACCACCAGCTGCGGCGGCGCTGGCACAACCCACTGCTGCATGAGCAGCGGCTTTGGCCGCGTATTGTGCCGCATTCTTGCCAAATTCTGCTGTGACATGACCAAGAGCCTCGCCAATCCCGAAAGTCACACCAGCCGTCACCGCCCCAATTACAGCGCTCTTTAAGTTGCCACCTTGTATGCCACCGGCGGCAAATCCACCGGCCATGGCAGAGACCGCACTTCCTGCTGTTGTCAGTCCTGCGCCTGCATAGGTAGTCGCACCGTACGCAAAAGTACCTATCTCACCATAGGCCATCATGCCAGTGAGTAGACCAGCTGTTAGCCAAGTAACAACAATCGCAGCGATAATAGAAAAAATAGTCTTACGCCACTTAGTCCACCAAGAGAAGCCAGAGGGGTCGGTGAAGGAGAGTGGGTTGTTTAATACATAGCTGTAGCGGTTATACGACTGCGAGTTCTGTGGGTCTTGAATAATGGGGTCTGCATGCAAGAACCTTGCGGTGTTGGGGTCATACAAGCGGCCATTCATGTGAATGAGGCCGACTTCGTCCAGCGTCTCGTGCCCCGTAAAACCACGCTCTTCATGAGTTTGCGCGAGGCAGTCATCAGTGAGCGGGGTGTTGGCATTTGGGCCACTGGCGCATTGCCGCTTCCCCCAAGGGTCGTAGCGGAAGCGTTGGGTGATGTTGCCACTCTCATCGGTGATCACGCCCACGCTGCCCAGGTGGTCTTTTAACCAGTAGTTCAGTTCATTCTCGTTTGTGCCCGCAGGAAGCGTGGTGCCGGTGGGAATGATGCCTTGGGCATTCGTCGGCGGCGCACGGGTGGTGATGATGCCGATAATGCCTTCGGGGGTGGCAATGCTGTCGCGGTGTTCTATGTATTGCTTTGCCGTGGCTGCGTCTGCCGTCGTGCGGTCTACCCGCTCATAGCCGCCCAGGTAATGCGTGGTGCCGTGTACGCTGCTGTGCTCGACCACACGTTGGTGACTGGCATCGTAGAGGTAGCTTAAGGTTTTTCTAATTTATTTAACACATTGGTTCCGACAGCACAAGATATACCCGCAGCCACTAACCAATACATCATAGATTGTGTTAACGAGAGATCCCAACTTGCAACTAACGGCATTAAGAAAGCAAACAATGTTTTGGTTTCAATGAATATACATAATATGGTAGCTGAAATCAGACAAAGTACATACGAACTGGCAAATAAATATAACCAATGTGTTGCGCCTATTTTGCGTATCAGAATGTAAGTAGGAAATACAAATACGATCGCCCAAATCAGGCCAATGGGTAGCACTACACAAAGCACCCACGTTGGTGCAAGTGTGAAGGTAAATAAACAATAAGTAAATATTGCAGCTGAAGATGCGATTAATACTTTCATAGCAGCTGATCTTAAATTCAAACTAAGCATGTTTGCCATCTCACTTGCTATATTTTGCTCTAATTGAGGCATCTACGATATCCCAAACTTTGCCAAAGAAGTTTGTATTCAGATTGGCAAATTGACCAACACCAAACCCCCATGTTCGTATGCTTATACCTAGTTCCGTTGTGACAGCAACCCGTAAAACAACTCCATCGAGTCCATGGACAGGTGTAGTAATGTTCATTATTCCATTTTCAATCTCTCTGTGAGTTACAAAGTTCACCGGCCCTATAAAACTCCAACTGCCGGCCGCGCTTCCGCAATTAATTAATGCACAAGGCACAGCGCCTTCTCGGGAACGAATTGCATCAACAACTGATGACAGTGAACAATTCGCTTCGCTCCACTTGCAAACCGAGTTTTCTACTGTGTACTCGTGCATACCTGAGTCGAAGATCTTGCCTTTTAATCCGAACCATTCGTTAGTCTTTGCTTTGTGAATCAATCTGTCGCCGACTTCATTAAACAGATACTCCATAGCCGCCGTCATTGCGCCATTCTCGAATTTACCACCACCGAGCTTCGAGGCAATACCTCCGACCACCATGCGGCCCAGCATACTTGTTGCATCAAAGGTTTCTGTCCCGCCCCCTGGCAAATACGGCCCTGCCATGCTAGAGAAGCCAGCGGCCATTGCCCCTGCCTTATAGTTGTTACCACCAGCTGCTGCGGTACTGGCACAGCCTACGGCAGAGTGGGCTGCGGCTTTGACAGCATATTGTGCGGCATCTTTTGCGAATGTTTGTGTTACATGCCCAAGTGCTTCTCCCACCCCAAAAGTCAGTCCGGTCATGACTTGTCAATGCCTATTTATCACGCCTCAGTCTTTGAGTCTAAAACTCACCACCAGCACACGTTCAAATAAAGCCGGGTTGTCAGGTTTAGGCAAAGGCGAAGACTTCAAAATGGCGCGCTCAATGGCCTCGTCGTAGGCACGATGCCCGCTGCCCCTTTGTTTCACCACATGCACCACATCGCCAGTGGGCAGTTGAGTAATCTCAAACACAGCCTGCGGGTTGGCTGCTGTGTCATCAGCGTAAATCAGATTGCCACGCACCTTGGCTTGAATTTTCCCTGCGTAGTCTTGTCGGCCTTTCAACTGCGCCGCTTGGGCCTGCTCGGCTTGTTGTTTGGCACGCGCTTGAGCTGCCGCATCCGCTGCCTTTTGTGCCGCTGCCTGCAGGTCTTGTTGTTGTTTTTGCCAGTCGCGATCACGGTCTTGCATCAGTTTGGCTAAGGCCTCATCTTTACGTTTCTGTTCCGCATCACGCAGCAATTTGTCTAAGGCTTCTGCTGATTTTTTTTCAGCCTGATTTTTTTTCTCGGCCTGTGATTTGGCTTCAGCTTGTCGGCTCTGTTCACGCTTTTGAGCCTCTATTTTTTTTTGCTCTTGTTCTTTTAATTTTGCCAGAGCAATCTCGGCAGCTTGAGACTTGGCCACGGATTTCGGCGCTTCAGCAGGTGTTGGTGCAGGGACTTGTGCTTGTGCGATTGCAGGTGCAGGTACCGGCCTTGTTACAGGTGGTGGAGGAGGTGGTGGTGGCTCTGGTTTTACCTCGGCTGCCACCTCAGGCTTAGCTTGGGCAGCCGCGCTAAAGACGATTTCAGCGTAAAGCGGTTTGGGTTTTTCCTGCTTCCACTGCACGTTAACCAACAAGACCATGAGCAAAAGCAAATGTACCAGCACCGCAAACAACACCGCCCAGGATTTGGCTTTTTGTTCAAACCGCATGACTACTGACTGGTCTCGGCCAATAAACCCACACGCTCGATACCCGCTTGTTTGAGCGCGCCAAGCATGCCCACCACCGCTTCATATTTCACGTTTTTATCAGCAGCAATACTCACTGCACCAACAGGTTTGTTCGGGTCTTGTGCAGCAGCAGCCAATACCTTAATTTTGGCAATCGCTTGTTCACGTTTCAGCCCTGTGTGCACCTTGCCACTACCATCTTTGACGCTGATGGATTGGTCTGCCCTGATCTGCACTTCTATTGCGGGCGCCGCCGCAGCCAAATTTTGCCCCACGCTGGGAAGCTTGATTTCGCCTGTATGAATCAAAGGCGCTGCCACCATGAACACGATGAGCAGTACCAGCATCACATCAATGAAAGGGACCACATTGATTTGGTTAACCAAACGTCGTTTGCTGCGCATCAGGCTTGTCTTTGCAAGATGTTTTGAAACTCTTCGCTGAAGGTGTCAAAGCGGGTATTCAGCCTGTCCACCTGGGTGGTGAAACGGTTGTAGGCCACCACCGCTGGAATGGCCGCGAACAGGCCAATGGCCGTGGCAATCAAGGCTTCGGCAATGCCAGGCGCTACTTGCGCTAGGGTGGCTTGCCCCACGCTCGAAAGCCCACGAAAGGCATTCATAATGCCCCACACCGTCCCCAAAAGACCAATATAAGGGCTGACACTGGCCACGGTTGCCAAGCCCGGCAAACCATGCTCCAGGCCGTCGATCTCTCGCCCCATAGCAGCGCGCATGGCGCGTCGGGTAGCGTCCATGATGGTAATGCTGGAGCTTGAATTTGACGGGCTTTTGCGCTGTTTCATAAACTCTTTAAAACCCGCTTCAAACATGCGCGCCATGGGCCCGGCATCGTCTTTGCCTCTGACCTTGGTGTACAAGGCATTCAGATCACCACCAGACCAGAAGTCTTCTTCAAACACGGCACTTTTGGCTTCGGCGCGTTTGAGCACAGCGGCACGGTAAAAAATCATCCACCAAGACCACAAAGACAAGCCGACGAGCAAGAGCATCACCAGCTGCACCGGCAAGCTGGCTTGCGTGACCAGATGCCAAAAAGAAAGATTATTGTTCATGTTCAAGTGGTGGAAAATAATTCTGCATTAAGCGACGCTTGCGGTGGCATCAATCCAAAATGGCGATAGCTGGCTGCCGTGGCCACCCGTCCACGCAAAGTGCGTTGTAAAAAACCTTGTTGAATCAGATAGGGTTCAATCACGTCTTCGATGGTGTCACGTGCCTCGCCAATCGCAGCGGCAATATTGTCCACTCCCACCGGTCCGCCGGAGAATTTTTCCAGCACGGCAGCGAGTAATTTACGGTCCATCACGTCTAGGCCTTCTGCATCCACATCAAGCATAGACAGGGCGAGATCGGCAATGTTCCGATCCACGCGGGCATCGGCCTTCACTTCAGCGTAATCACGCACCCGACGCAATAAGCGATTGGCTATGCGGGGCGTGCCGCGTGAACGCTTGGCTATCTCCATTGCGCCTTCTTCACTCATTTCGATGTTGAGCAAGCCGGCCGAGCGCTTGACAATCAAACACAATTCCTTGGGATGATAAAACTCCAGACGCGAAACGATGCCAAAGCGATCACGCAAAGGGTTGGTCAACATACCCGCGCGGGTGGTCGCCCCCACCAAGGTAAATGGCGGCAGATCGAGCTTAAGCGACCGCGCCGCCGGGCCTTCACCTATCATGATGTCGATTTGATAGTCTTCCATCGCCGGATAGAGCACCTCTTCCACCACTGGGCTTAGACGATGAATTTCATCAATAAACAACACATCATTGGGCTCCAGATTCGTGAGCATGGCGGCCAGGTCTCCCGCACGCTCCAACACCGGCCCAGAGGTAGACTTCATATTCACCCCCAGCTCTCGGGCGATGATGTGTGAGAGCGTGGTTTTGCCTAGGCCAGGTGGGCCAAACAAGAGCACATGGTCCAAAGCCTCTCGCCGTTTGCATGCAGCCTCAATAAAAATCGCGAGCTGGGCACGTATTTTTTCCTGGCCTATGTAATCGTCTAACTGCTTGGGACGCAACGCCCGTTCAAACTGCTCTTCCGGAGAGCCGTCTTTTTCAGCGTTGGTAATTCGCTCTGTCACTCCGCTTTCGCTCCAGAGGCGCGCACCACTTTTTCCCATTTCACTATTTCAGCCTTGATGTGGGCGGAAAACTGTTCTGCACTATTGCCCACCGGTATTGCCCCCAGACCATGCATTTTTTCTTGCACGGCAGGCATGGCGACAATTTTCTGGATTTCAGCCGAGAGTTTTTGCACGACGTCATTTGCTGTTCCCGCAGGCGCCAGCAAACCAAACCAAGAGCTGGCCTCATAGCCCTTCAGGCCAGTCTCTTCGATGGTGGGCAAATCAGGCAGCACACTGGCGCGCTTGCTAGAAGTCACTGCCAAAGCGCGTAATTTACCTGCTTTAATGTGGGGCAAAGCACTGGGCATATTGTCAAACATGATGTTGACCTGTCCACCCACTAGATCGGTGAGCGCGGGGGCGCTGCCCTTGTAGGGAACATGGGTCATGTTGGTGCCAGTCATGCTTTTGTAGAGTTCACCAGCCAGGTGAATAGAGGTACCAGCGCCTGAGCTCGCCATACTCACCTTGTCGCCTTGCGCTTTCACATAGGCCAAAAACTCGCTCATGTTTTTGGCAGGGACAGAGGGGTGTAGCACCAAGACATTGGGCACCCCAGCAACCAGCGAAATAGGAGCGAAATCTTTCACTGCATCATAGGGCATTTTGGGGTAGA
>JBDKJU010000152.1:0-2513 GCA_039796435.1 Pseudomonadota bacterium
TGAAGGAAGTCGGGCGCGGTTTGAATCTCAACCGTGGCGTTGCGCACTCGTTCAAAATATTGGCGCATGGGCTGATACAGTTGCAACAAGGCACGTGCGCTGATGTTGGGCAGCACGCCAATTTTGAGATTGTGGCCACTGGGGGTCTGCGCGGCAAGGCGCGACACGCTGCCCACACCGGTAAGGGCTCCGACAGCCCCGGCAAGGGCCAGCTGATTGAAGGATCGGCGATTGAGGTCTCTTTGGCTCATGGGGCAGTGGGCAAGTTGGATAAATGCCTGGCTAGGCTGATAGTTATGGGTCTTGAAGGTGAATAGTAAATCTAAAATACCCAATTTGCAAGATCTCAAGCGGTTTATTGCATTAAATTTTGTGTGAAATACTACTGTTGGGAAATTTTACACGCCGTTTAAATGCGTTTATGCATCAAAGAGGGTAGATTTTGTCTCGTTTTATGAATTAACTCTAAATGAATATCTGCCAATAAAATCGCTTCACCTTCCTCGCTTGCAAGCTGTACGACTTCTCCCCAAGGGTCAACAAGCATCGAGTGTCCCCAAGTGCGGCGACCATTTTCATGCAGCCCAGCCTGCGCAGCGGCCAGCACATAGCATTGGTTTTCAAGCGCGCGGGCACGTAAGAGTAGCTCCCAATGGGCCTTGCCAGTGGTGGCGGTGAACGCCGAGGGGGCCAATATGAGTGGCACGCCAGCAAACTGGCGGTAGTGCTCGGGAAAACGCAGGTCATAGCAGATGGACAAACCCACCTCGCCAAACGGGCAGGCAAAGCGCACTGCCTGGGTTCCAGCCACTTGGGTGGTCGACTCATCGTAGCGCTCCTTACCGTTGTCGAAGCTGAAGAGGTGGATCTTGTCATAACGGGCAATGCGCATGCCCTCTGGGTCGTATACCAAACACGTGTTGCTGACCTTGTCGCTGGCGGCCACAGCGATAGGCATACTGCCTGCCACCAGATATATGCCATGCTGCTTGGCGAGGGCACTCATGCACTCTTGCATGGGGCCATGACCTAGGCTTTCCTTGATGAGCCATTTGTCGGTGTCGCGTTTGCCCATGAGAACGAAATATTCGGGCAAAAGCACCAGCTCGGCACCCTCTGCTGCCGCTTGTGCAATCAGGCGCTCGGCCGTGCGCAGATTGTGGTCGCGCTCAGTGCCTGAGCACATTTGTACAGCGGCAACTTTCATGATTGATTTCATACGTGGGATAATAAACCATGCGTATTGTTATTTTGTTGCTGCTGTGTCAGTGTCTTGCTTTGGCACGAGCACAGGAAAAAATCCCCATATTCGATGCCCATCTACATTACAACGTCGAGGCTTGGGACATGTTGCCGCCCGACAAGGTGGTGGCTTTGTTGCGTGAACACCACGTGGTGGGGGTGCTGGCGAATTCGCGTCCCAATGCCGGCACGCAGAAATTGCTCGCCTACAGCCAGGACCGTGCGTCAAGTGGCCCATCGCAATTGACGGTATTGACAGTCGTGCCCTTTGTGCGTGTGTATCGCGATCGCAGCGATTACGGCACTTGGTATAAAAAAACCGAGGTGTACGAGCACATCCTCGCTGAGCTGGCACGTGAACCACGCAGCCTGGGCATTGGTGAATTCCACTTGCATGGCGACGAAGCGCGGCACCCGGGCGTTAAAAAGATAGTGGAGCTGGCACAGCTTAGAGGCCTGTGGTTGCATGCCCACGTTGACGAAGCTGCCTTGCGGCACCTCTTGGCCATCGCGCCCAAGGCCAAAATCATTTGGGCGCATACGGGCTTTTCCACCGAGCACCGGGTCGTGGCAGACATCTTGCGCACTCATCCCAATGTGGTGGGCGAACTGTCTTATCGTGGAGACCTCACCGAGGGGGGCGCTGAAGCAGGCAAGCTGACACCAGAGTGGCGTGACCTTTTTGGCCGCTTCCCCGAGCGGTTTATGCTGGGCTCTGACACTTGGGTGAACCAGCGTTGGGACAGCTACGGGGACACCATGCGCAGGTATCGTGCCTGGCTGGCACAGCTGCCGCCAGAGGTGGCGCGCAAAGTCGCCTATGAAAACGCAGCGAAATTATTGACGAGATAAGCCGCAGCGCACATATCGAAACAGACATCAGACAAGGCAGCAGCCAATGAAAAAAATCGTGATACTGGGCACTGGTGGAACCATTGCTGGTCGCTCGCAACAACAGCAGTCGAACTTGAATTATGTGGCCGGCAGTGTGGCCGTGCAGGAGCTGATCGCCGAGCTCACACCGCCACCTGACTGTGTGTTGCTCGCAGAGCAAGTGGCGCAGATTGACAGCAAAGACATGGAAGAGAGCGTGTGGTATGCGCTGGCACAGCGCTGCCAGGTACATCTGCACGATGCAGAGGTAGCGGGCATCGTCGTCACGCACGGCACCGACACCTTGGAAGAGAGCGCCTTTTTCTTGCACTCGGTGCTCGTGGCAGACAAGCCGATTGTCTTCACCTGCGCTATGCGCCCGGCCACGTCGGCATCAC
>JBDKJU010000153.1:0-5386 GCA_039796435.1 Pseudomonadota bacterium
GCTTCAGATGGTGGTACCGCTTGTCTCATTTCAGTCTGGCGCAAAGGGCAAAAATAATTTGCACCAATAGCCATTTTTCCGCATCAGAGCTCAAACGTTATCTGCATCTTGATGAGCGCAAGCTGCACATCATCAGCCCCGGCGTAGAACACATCAGCTCGCTAACCTCGACCCCCATCGCGGCACTGGCAGATAAGACTAGCCCTTTTGTATTTATTTTGGGCAGCCACAATAAAAACAAAAATCATCAGCTTGTCTTTGATGCCCTTAACCTATTGCACGATATGCCCTTGCTGTGTGCATCGTCGGGAAACATCAACCCCAAGGTGTTCCAAAACTTCAACAAGGTGCACGATAAGGTGCTGCCTCTTGGCTACTTGTCAGATGCCGAAATCAAATGGGCCTTCGAGCATGCGCAATGCTTCATCTTCCCCTCCTTGTACGAAGGGTTTGGCATCCCTCCGGTCGAGGCCATGGCTTGTGGTTGCCCAGTGATTGCTGCACGCAGTGCCTCGCTGCCAGAGGTGTGTGGCCCCTTTGCGCACTACTGCTCACCGCATGATGCACAAGAGTTGGCGGCAAGCTTACGTCAGGTCATCAATGCCCACAAGGAAGACGCGGCTGCAGGTGCAGAAGCCAAGCAAGCGCGGATTAAGCACGCGCAGCAATACTCATGGGACGTGTCAGCCAAGCAACTGGGGGAGTTATGCTATGAACTTTAAACAACTGCGGGTGGCCGTGGTACATGACTGGTGCTATACCTACGGTGGCGCCGAACGGGTGCTGGAATGCATTCTCGATCTGTTTCCGCAGGCCGAGGTCTACACTTTGTTCGACCGTGTGCCTGACAATCAACGTGCATTCCTGCGTGGCAAAACCCCACACACCACTTTTCTAAATCGTGTGCCCGGCATAGAACATCGCTATAAAAAACTGCTGCCTCTATTGCCCCTGGCCATACAAAGTTTTAATCTGCGCCACTACGACCTGATCATCAGCAGCCACTATTGTGTGGCCAAATCAGTCATCACTCAGCCCGAGCAATTGCACATTTGCTATTGCCACTCGCCCATGCGCTACGCTTGGGACATGATGCATGCCTCGCTCGACCAAATGGGTCTGGTGTCTGGGCTCAAGCGCAGAATTTACGAGTTGCTGCTGTCTCGCCTAAGGGTGTGGGACGCCAGCAGTGCCAATCAGGTTGATGTGTTTGTCGCCAATTCAAGCTTTATTCAAAAGCGCATTTGGCGTTGTTACCGACGCGAATCGGTGTTGATACATCCGCCGGTCGACACCAGTCAATTCAGTTTTGAAAGCCAAAAGAAAGCATTTTTTTTCACCGCGGGAAGGTTGGTGCCGTACAAACAAAACCGTCTTATCGTCGAAGCCTTTCGGCAAATGCCGCATCTTGAGCTACACATCGCTGGTGGTGGGGAAGAGCTGGACATGCTGAAGAAAATTGCCCCTGATAATGTCAAGATATTGGGTCGCTTGCCCGCTGATGAATTGTCTGAAAAAATGAAGTTCGCTAGAGCCTTTGTCTTCGCCGCCTATGAAGACTTTGGCATTGTCCCGGTCGAGGCTCTGGCCTGCGGCACACCACTCGTCGCCTATGCCAAGGGTGGGGCGGTGGACTATGTACACTGCCATGGCAAAGCCGATAAAGCCAATGCAGTGGGTTTTGATGAACAAAGTGTGACGGCCATCGTGGCTGCGCTTAACCGTTTTGAACAACTGCCAGCATCAGCCATTGACAAGCACTATTGTCGGCAGACCGCAGAACAGTTCTCTAAAGAACATTTTTTACAGGCATTCCAACAACTGGTTGAAACAGAATGGCACAAACGACACCCCCACTGAAACCGGCGCAAACAGACGCTTGGGGCTGGTTGCAACAGCTCTGGTTTCTCCTCTACGGCCCCTACTTGGACACCGATATTGACTACCCTGGTGAGCGGAATTTTGGTTTGCGTTTTTGCATGAAAGCATTTACCCCTTCTTTGGATTCTTCGCTTTCATAGTAAAGCGCCAAGGCTTGCATACCCAAGCCTCCTATGCCCTTGATGTTGTCTGAATCAGCGTTGAACGAGCGCTTGGCTATTGCCAGCGCGGTTGGGCTCAAGGCCAGGATTTCCTGACACCATCTGTCTACCTCGGCATCTAACTCTGCGGCGGGCACCACCGCATTCACCAAGCCCATGGCCAAAGCCTGAGCCGCGGTGTAACGGCGACAAAGAAACCAGATCTCTCTCGCTTTTTTTTCACCCACTACGCGCGACAGCAAAGCCGTACCAAAGCCCGGATCAACCGAGCCAACCTTGGGGCCCACTTGGCCGAGTTGCGCCGTATCGGCAGCAATGGCCAAATCACATAATGTGACCAAGACATTCCCCCCACCAATGGCAAAGCCATTGACGCGAGCGATCACTGGCTTGGGACACTCTCTGATCAAGCCATGCAGCTCCTCCACCGGCAGACCAATTAGCCCACGCCCATCATAAGAGCCGTCGTGGGCTGACTGATCGCCGCCTGTGCAAAAGGCTTTCTCTCCCGCGCCGGTGAGCACCACCACGCCTATCGCCTTGTTCCACGCCGCCTGATGCAAGGCATCAATCATCTCGTCGCAAGTGTGGCCGCGAAAGGCGTTGTACTTGTCTGGACGATTGATGGTAATGCGGGCGACCCCCGCTTTTTCTTCGTACAAAATATCTGTGTAAGTATTCATATCAGCACATTAACCATTCATAGTAAGACCACCGGAAACACTGATGACCTGTCCGGTAATAAAGTTGGCGTCATCACTGGCCAAGAAGGCCACCATGCCCGCCAAGTCATCTGGTTGAGCCAAGCGCTTTAAAGGAATAGCGCGCTTTAAGCCCTCAACCAGTTTCTGACCGAATTCACCCTCTCCTGCAAAGGTGCGGAACAAGGCGGTATCTGTCGGCCCTGGGCACACGGCATTGACCAACACCCCCTTGCTGGCGGTTTCGCGTGCCAAGGTTTTGCTAAATGAAATCATGCCGCCCTTGCAGGCCGAATATACCGACTCGCCCGATGAGCCCACCCGTCCCGCATCGGAAGCGATATTGATGATCTTGCCCGCTCCCTGCTGCATCATGTAAGGCAAGACTGCGTGTTGCAGATTCAGCGGCCCTTTGAGGTTGATGGCAATGACTTTGTCCCAAAAATCAGGCGTGCTGTCCACAAACTGCATGGCCAGATCCCAGCCGGCATTGTTGACCAATACATCAATGCGCCCACACTGTTGATGAATTGCCTGCACACTGCTTCGCACTGCGGCATGGTCAGTAATGTCCAAGGTAGTGCACAGCACCCGTTCGTCAAACTGCCGTAAACCTTCAGCATTTACATCCAAAGCCACCACGCGAGCCCCCTCGGCAAGGAAGCGCTGCACCAACGCCCTGCCTATGCCGCCAGCAGCACCGGTCACCAGCACCACCTTGTTGTTGATTCCACGCATCCTCTGCCTCATCCATTCCCTAGTACACTTGCTTTTACTATAGCGCAAGGAATAATTGCATGAGCCAGAGTAGCGTTTTATTGCAGGTTAAAGACCATATTGCCACCGTCACCCTAAATCGGCCACAGGCTTTAAACGCCATCAATGATGCGCTCAATGAAGATTTCGGCCGCATCATCAGGCAAGTTGAACTCGATGATGAGGTGCGCGTGCTCGTCTTATGTGGTGCCGGCCCTCACTTTATGGCTGGCGGCGATATAAAGAGTTTTCATGAGCACTGCGAGCTCGCTCCCGAAGCGCGCCGACGTTTGTTTGATGAGTTTATTTTTCGGGCACACGACCCCATCATGCGCATGCGCCGCATGCCCAAACCCATTATCGCCAGTGTCCACGGCGCGGTGGCCGGCTACGGACTCTCACTCATGCTCGCCTGTGACCTAGTGGTGGCGGCAGACAACAGTTACTTCACTCTTGCCTACCGCCACATTGGCACGAGCCCCGACGGCAGCAGCACTTACAGCCTGCCGCGCATGGTGGGGCTGAAACGAGCCATGGAGATTGCCCTCTTGGGCGAACGTTTTGATGCCGCCACGGCCTTACAGTTTGGTCTGGTCAACCGCGTGGTCGGCCTTGCGCAACTCAGTGACTCCACCACCCACATGGCCAAGCAACTGGTCAATGGGCCGGCCCGTGCCCTTGGACGCACCAAACTTTTGCTCAATGACGCACTCAACCACTCTTTGGTCGAGCAACTGCGTCGTGAACAAGACAGCTTTGCCAACTGCGCAGCAGAGCCTGATTTTGTCGAGGGTTTGGCTGCCTTCATGCAGAAACGGCAAGCCCAATTCAATCGCATCAGCAGCACGCAAGACTAAACTACCCACATGCTCGTTCACCCCACCATAGACCCCGTCGCCCTCAAACTCGGCCCCGTCGCCATTCACTGGTATGGCCTCATGTACGTCGTGGCCTTCATGGCGTTTTTAATGCTCGGCAAAGTCCGTACCCGCAGCCCCGCAGGCAGCGCAGCCGGCTGGACCGAAATGCACCTCGACAGCCTGCTTACCTACGGGGTGCTGGGGGTCATCATGGGCGGGCGACTGGGCTATGTCTGTTTTTACAAGCCAGCCTACTATTTCGCTCACCCTCTGGAAGTGTTCGCAGTCTGGCAGGGTGGTATGTCATTTCATGGTGGGTTCTTGGGCGTGTTGGCGGCAATGGCTTTATTTGCCTGGCGTCACCAGACGCAAGAGCTAGGCAAGATGAATTTCTGGAAAGTGACTGACTTCATTGCCCCCTTGGTGCCCCTTGGTCTGGCGGCTGGGCGCTTAGGCAATTTCATCAATGCCGAACTTCCAGGGCGTGTCGCCGATGCCAGCCTGCCCTGGGCCATGATTTTTCCCACCGTTGACAGCCTGCCCCGCCACCCCTCGCAGATTTATCAATTGCTGTTGGAAGGCCTGACTTTATTTATTATTCTGTGGCTATTTTCACGCAAAAAACGCCCGGAGAGGCAAGTCTCCGCAGTGTTCCTGCTCGGCTACGGCCTGTTTCGTTTTATGGCGGAGTACTTTCGCGAACCCGATGCCCACCTTGGCATTCTCGACTTTGGCATGACCATGGGGCAATGGCTCTCACTGCCCATGATCATTATCGGGGGCGTTTTATTTTGGCTCTCTGGTCGCGAGCAAACCGGCTCTGCCCGCAAGCAGGACAAGCCCCATCAATAAACCGAGCAGAACATGGCTGCTCAACGCTGGCACCGCCTCTGCCGGCGCGGCATACCCCACGGAGGCCAACTTCAGGTCACTATTGGTGAAATCAAGATAGGCAATCATCAGATAACCTCTGGTCGTGAGTTGCAGGGAGGTATAGCCACCCACACTACCAGTGGCATCCACCGTG
>JBDKJU010000154.1:0-4046 GCA_039796435.1 Pseudomonadota bacterium
GTAAGACAAGAAACGCTCACGTAAACGCAGTGCCGCAAGAACCTCGGCTTTGACCGATTCATGCATCCAAGGCAGATTGATGGTGCCATCTTCCTTCCAGGAATTCATCACCATACGTGGATTGAGGGCGCAGGCCTGAACCCAGCGCACAAATAGCTCGGGCGAGGGCACAGGACCTGAGAAACCACCCACATCATGACCCACGTTGAACATGCCGGAGAGACTCATTTGCAGCCCTGTGCGGATGTTCCATTTGAGGCTGTCCCAGCTGGTGCTGTTGTCACCACTCCAGGTCTGAGCATAGCGTTGTATTCCAGGTGGCCCAGCCCGGCTGACACTGAACACCTGTTGCTGTGTTTTGGCCTGCTCTTCAAAAGAGGCGCGTGTCATCATGAGTGAATGCAAGGGGCGTGCACGGTGCATGGGCAGAGCTTGGCCAAAACCATGACACTGGGCATCGTCATCAAGAATGGCGTACTCATTGTTGTCATTCCAGCCTGTGGCAATGCCGTAGTCGAGGATTTGCTGGCGTAGATTGCCTTGCCACCACTTGATAGTATCGGGGTTGGTGAAGTCAAGGTGTGCGCCATTGCCATCCCAAAATGGCTCAATCACTGGCTTGCCGGTGTTCTTATCGTGGATAAATCCTCCTCGGCTTTCTATCTCTTGAAAGGCAGGGTGGTTGTCGAGCAGGCAGGGTTTAAGGTTGGCAACCAAGGGCAAATTCGCTCGTGCAAAATCCGCCGTCAGTTTCCTGGGCTCAGGAAATTTTGTGCGGTTCCAGGTGAATACATAGCGGCCTTTACCGATAGAGGAATAGCCAGAACCAAAATGAAAGGCATGGATGGGGACTTGCTCAGTCTCACAACGCTGGATAAATGCGTGCAGCAGTTCCTGGGCTTTGGGGGCATCGGTCAGGCCCATGGCCGTTTGCGCAAAACCAAGTGTGTAGTGAGGGGGCAAGTGGGTGCCGCCAATCAGGCGCACAAACTGACTGACCACCTCTTGCGCCGTATCGCCAACCATGAAGTAGTAGTCAAGGTCGCCATCATCGATTTCAACACTGCGAAACAGGCCGTAATAATTATCGTGCTCGGCCCCCAGATCAAATGTGCAGGCGGACAAGGTGTCGTAGTAAAGGCCGTACCATTTTTTGTTTTTTGTACGGCAAAGCACAAATGGCCAGTGTTTGTATAAAGGGTCGCCATGTTGTGGGTCGAAGCCCAAAGAGTCCTGAGCAAGGGTGCGCAAGCGTCGGCCATGTAAATTGAGCGGCCCGGTTTTATCGCCCAGGCCGTAATACAGCTCGGCGGGGTCACGCGCCAGAAAATGCCGAATGGCCCCTAAACGTTCTGAGTACCAATAAGCACCCTGTGGACGGTCACGCGCGACTTCTTCTCCGTGCATGCGCCAGACGAGCTGCTCGCTGTCCATATCGATTTCACAGCTCAAGGCCGTAGTGCCCAATGTGTTTTGTTTAATCTCTGTGGTGGGCAAGGTGAAGCCGGAAATATCCTCACGTCTGCGTCCTTGCCAAGGCACATCAACATCGGGCGCTATTGCCCAGGTGTAGGGCTCTTTAAATCCGGCATTGGGCTTGAGCGTGACTCGCATCATGTTGGTGGCGAGGGCTTGCACTTGCATGCCGTGGCTGTTGCCAAGGCGCAGCGCCAGTGTTTGCTGTGAGGTGTGAAGTTGCGTGAGTTGAAGTGTTTTCATGAGCGTTCATGAGTATTCATGAGAGCGTGGAAGAGGCAAGCCTGTGCTGCCGTCTACCACGATTAGATGCGGATACCTTGTTGGTCGAAGTAGTGCAATTTGCCTGCATCGGCGGTCAGGTGAATGAGCTCGCCGGCTGTGCAGGTGCTTTGACCTGGCAACACCACTTCCAGCGTGTCATTGCTGGTGGTGACTTGTCCACGTATCAGGCTTTGCGCACCGAGCTGTTCTATTTGCGTAATTTTTATGCTGAGGCTGGCATCAGAGGCAGGGCTGAGCGATAAGTGCTCAGGACGTATTCCTATTTTGTGGGCGGCACGGTCGCTTAACCAAAGGCGGGGGCAGTGGGCGGCTGGCAAAAAATTCATGCGTGGACTGCCGATAAATCCGGCCACAAATTCATTGGCTGGCTGGTTATATAAGGTCAAAGGGGCACCCACCTGTTCAATTTTTCCTGCACGCAGCACCACGATTTTGTCGGCCATGGTCATGGCCTCCACCTGATCATGCGTCACGTAAATCATGGTGGCACCAATTTTGTCGTGCAGGGCGCGAAGCTCGGCACGCATGGATATCCTGAGCTCGGCATCAAGATTGGACAGAGGCTCATCAAACAAAAATATTTTTGGATCACGCACGATGGCACGACCAATTGCAACCCTTTGCTTTTGGCCACCAGACAGTTGCGTAGGTTTACGTGCGAGCAGTTGCTCCAGCTTGAGCATTTTGGCGGCTGCCTGAACTTTTTCATCTATGTCGCTCTTGGCCGCTTTGATGTTTTCCAGGGCAAAAGCCATGTTTTCATAAACGCTCATGTGGGGGTACAAGGCGTAAGATTGAAACACCATGGCACACCCACGATCAGCAGCGCCCACATCATTTACCTTGATCTCATCGATATAGATATCGCCAGCAGTGGCGGCCTCCAAGCCTGCAATTAGACGCAACAGCGTGGACTTGCCACAACCAGAAGGGCCGACAAATACCACAAATTCTCCATGCTTGATGTCAAGGTCTACCGCGTGGATGACTTCTGTTTGCTCGAAGCATTTGTTGAGGGCTTTTAGTTGAAGTGTGGACATTATTTAATCCTTATGCCTGATGTTAAGACCTTGGCTAGGGCCTTTATTTGACACCCGAGGAGGCTATGCCCGTGGTGATATGTTTTTGCAAAAAAGCGAACACCAAGGTCACAGGCACTACGGTGATGACCGTCATGGCCAGCAGGTAGTGCCACTCGGTGTTTAACTCACCTTGAAAGCTGTTGAGGGCCAGTTGTAGAGTGAAGTTTTCAGATCTGGACAGCACGATCAAGGGCCAAAGAAAATCATTCCAACGCCACATGATGGAAAAAATAGCGAGCACGGCCAGTGCGGGAGCAGCTAAGGGCAAGATGATGCGCCAATAAATTCGCCACTCGCTGGCGTGGTCCATGCGCGCGGCCTCCAGCAGTTCATCAGGAATGGTGAGCATGTATTGTCTGAGCAAAAACACACCGGTGGGTGTTGCCACCGCGGGGATGATCACGCCCCACAAACTGTTGAATAACCCCACATGGTTAATGACCAAAAACGCAGGCACCAAAATGATGGTAGGGGGAATCATCAGCGTGGATATGATGACCAGCAACACCCATTTTTCGCCACTGAAACGGTATTTGGACAGTGCAAAGGCGGCCATGGAGTTAAACCACAAGGTCAGCAAAGTGGCCACAATGGTGATAAACAAGCTGTTGCTCAGATAGCGCTTGAAGTTGAATTGCTCAAAGAGCTTGCTGTAGTTGTCGGTTTCTAAGTGAAAGCTTTTGATCGGCGTGCGTGCTTTTAAGTTAACCTGAATTTCTTCTTCCGGTTTGGCAGGGTCAACCATGGTGGCCATAATGCCCATGCGTCTTACTTGGGCCATGGTTTTTTGGCTGCCATCGTCAAGCTGAACAGAAAAGACTGGTAGTGGCTCTTCATGTCCGGCAAGCTTGATGGTCTGCTGTTTTTGCGGCAGGAAGCTGGGCGGATATTCGGAAAGGGCAGCGGGGGTTTTAAAGCTTGAGAGGGCAAGCCAAGCCACCGGCGCAAACATCATGAACAGGCCAAGAAAAAGATAGAGGTAACTCAGGGTATCAGTCCAGTGCCAGCTGCGGTTATTGTGGGTGCGGGTGAGAAACTTGAGGATCATCGCTTGGCCTCGCCTTGGCTGGATTTGTTTAGGCGCAATTGCATCAACGTCAGCAACATCAAGCTCAAGGCCAACACCAATGACGCAGCAGCCGCAATGCCATACAAGCGGATCTGTTCGGCAAAACCGGTCTGGTAAATGAATTGCACGATGAA
>JBDKJU010000155.1:0-2826 GCA_039796435.1 Pseudomonadota bacterium
ACGCGGCAAGGTGGACCGCAGCGCCAACACCACACCGGGCAACAAAAAAGGCGGCTTGTCCAACATTGTTGAAAAGGCCATGGGCTCAATTGTGAAATCTGGCTCATCTGCCATCACCGGCGTTCTTTCACCCGGTGAAAAGCTGAAGCAAAAGGGCTTGACCTATACCGCTACGCCTGCCAGCGACTTCATTTGCGGCACGTTGCAACTGGCAGCGGGCATGAATTTGCATGTTTTCACAACGGGGCGCGGCACGCCTTATGGACTAGCTGAATGCCCCGTCATCAAAGTTGCCACCCGCAGCGACTTGGCACGGCGTTGGCACGATTTGATGGACATTAACGCCGGCACCATTGCCGACGGCAGCAAAACCATTGAAGACGTGGGCTGGGAGATGTTCCACCTCATGCTGGAAGTGGCCAGCGGCCGCAAAAAAACCTGGGCAGAGCAGTGGAAGCTGCACAACGCCCTCGTTTTATTTAACCCCGCACCGGTGACTTGATCCGTGACTTGCTTTTTTACCCGATTAGAAAACCAATGAATATGACAACGAGCATCCCCAACTTGAGCAACGACAGCATCGCTTGGATTCAAGTCTCCTCCTGCTACCTGCCCTTGGCCAACCCTATCAGCGATGCCAAAGTGCTGACCGGCCGGCAAAAGCCCATGACCGAAATCGCCATGCTGTTTGTGGAGATTGAAACCACCCAAGGCCACTCTGGCTTGGGTTTCAGCTACTCCAAACGCGCGGGCGGCCCGGGCCAGTTTGCCCATGCCAAAGAAATCGCCCCCACGCTCTTGGGCGAAGACCCCAACGATATTGCCAAACTGTGGACGAAATTGTGCTGGGCAGGCGCATCCGTGGGGCGCAGTGGTTTGTCCACCCAAGCCCTAGGCGCTTTTGATGTAGCGCTGTGGGACATGAAAGCCAAGCGCGCCAATCTGTCACTGGCCAAGCTGCTAGGCTCACACCGCGACTCGGTGCGCTGCTACAACACCTCGGGCGGTTTTTTGCACACGCCTATCGACCAGCTGATGGTGAACGCAGCCGCGTCCATTGCGCGGGGCATTGGTGGCATCAAACTCAAGGTTGGTCAGCCCGATGGCGCTTTGGACATCGCGCGCGTCACCGCCGTGCGCAAGCACTTGGGCGATGCGGTACCCATCATGGTCGATGCCAACCAGCAGTGGGACAGACCCACCGCCCAGCGCATGTGCCGCATTTTTGAGCAGTTCAACCTGGTTTGGATCGAAGAACCACTAGACGCCTACGACCATGAAGGCCACGCCGCGCTGGCCCAGCAGTTTGACACCCCCATCGCCACCGGCGAAATGCTCACCAGCGCGGGTGAGCATGGCGACTTGATACGTCACCGCGCGGCAGACTACCTGATGCCCGACGCCCCACGTGTAGGCGGCATCACCCCATTTTTAAAAATAGCAGCCCAAGCCGAACACGCCGGCGTGATGCTCGCCCCGCATTTTGCGATGGAGCTGCACGTCCACCTAGCCGCCGCCTATCCCACCGAGCCTTGGGTGGAGCATTTTGAGTGGCTGGAGCCCTTGTTCAACGAACGCATAGAAATCAGCAACGGCCGCATGCTGGTACCGACGCGGCCTGGACTGGGGTTAAGTTTGAGTGAACAGTCGAAAACTTGGGTGCGGGAAACGGTGGTGGTGGGTAAAAAGCCATAAATAACCCCAGATAGACCAAATGCTAAGTCTAATTATGGCAACTGGTTCAAACCCAACTCTTTCAAAAAGGCGTTGTGCTTGTCCTTCGCCGCCACAATCGCCTTTTCAATATCCACCAGATTGCGGTGCGTAGCCTCCAGATCAATCTCCGCCTCGCCCACCGCCGTGCTGATGTAGCGCGAGATGTTCAGGTTGAAATCGTTCTTTTCAATCTCGGCCATTTCCACCCGACGTGAGTAGCGCGCTTCTTCGTCGCGGTACTGGTAGGTTTTGATGATCTTGGCAATGTGCTCTTCGATGAGTTGGTTCTGACGTTTACCTTTGACAAAATGCTCGGCCGCATTGATGAACAGCACATCATCCGGCTTCTTGCACTTCTTCAGCACCAAGATACACACCGGAATGCCGGTGGAATAAAACAGGTTGGACGGCAAGCCAATCACCGTGTCGATGTGCCCGTCTTTCAGCAGCTTGGTGCGAATACGTTCCTCCGCGCCGCCACGGAACAGCACCCCGTGCGGCAGGATGATGGCCATCACGCCTTCGTCTTTCAGGAAGTGAAAGCCGTGCAGCAAAAAGGCAAAGTCCGCCGCTGACTTGGGAGCCAGACCGTGGTTTTTGAAGCGCACGTCGTCGCCCATGGCCTCTGACGGCTCCCAGCGGTAGCTGAACGGCGGGTTGGCCACGATGGCGTCAAACTTGGGCTGCTTGGCCGGATTCAATTCGCGCAGCATCTCCCAATCGTTGGTGAGCGTGTCGCCGTGGAAAATTTCAAACTCGGTGTCCTTCACCCCGTGCAGCAGCATGTTCATGCGCGCCAGGTTGTAGGTGGTGATGTTCTTCTCTTGGCCGACAATCTTGCCAATGCCATGTGGCCCCATGCGCTTGCGCACATTCAGCAGCAGCGAGCCTGAGCCACAGGCAAAGTCCATCACGCTTTCCAGCCGTTGCTTCACGCCCGTCTTGGGCTCCTGGCTGTCCAGCGTGACGATGGTGGAGAGGATGTCTGAGATTTGCTGCGGCGTGTAGAACTCGCCCGCCTTCTTGCCAGAGCCTGCGGCGAACTGACCAATCAGGTACTCATACGCATCGCCCAAGGTATCCAGCTTGTCAGAGAACTCTGCCAGCCCA
>JBDKJU010000156.1:0-5643 GCA_039796435.1 Pseudomonadota bacterium
GCTTTCTCATCATGCCCCAGGCGTGATTATTCATGGAACCTTTGTTGTCTTCCCCCAGCGCCCCTTCTGACTTGGAAGAGGCGCACCTCCAAACCAGCATCAGCCTCCCCGAGGCCAAGCGTGTGCTCGAAACCGCACTTTTGGTGTTGCGCGAGCCACAGGCAGCCGAACAGCTCGCCCGCCTGTTTTCCCCTCCTTTGCCCCACGACATGCTTAAGGCGGTGCTTGAAGATTTAAAGAGCGACTGGCGCGAACGAGGAGTCAATCTGGTACAGGTGGCCACTGGCTATCGCTTTCAGGCCAAAGCCGAGATGCAAATCTACCTAGACCGTTTAGAGCCTGAAAAAGCACCGCGCTACTCACGCTCCATCATGGAGACCTTGGCCATCATTGCCTACCGTCAACCGGTGACCCGTGGCGAAATTGAATCGATACGCGGGGTGGCCGTGTCCAGCCACGTAATGAAAACACTGGAGGAACGTGAATGGGTAGAAATTATCGGACACAAAGAATCTCCCGGCCGCCCGGCCTTATTTGCCACCACCAAAAAATTTCTCAATGACCTTAGTCTGCGGGCTCTGTCCGAGCTGCCCCCCTTAGCCGATCTGGACGAGCAACCGGCCTTGGACCTACCCGGCGTGCCCACAGAGCCACCTTTCCCGCACACCGCGCCACTGCTGTTGGCCAATGACCCTGAGGCGGTGGACGACAAGCAACTGGCCTTGCCTCTGTCCATACATGCCCCACTTGAAGAGCTTGCACGGCAAGCAACTGAACCCTATCCCCAGGAATAAAAATACAGTTTTATGTTTGCAAACAAAGCTAATGGCCCCACGAGAAACGACGGCGACAACAATAAAGATGATGCCGGTAAAAAACAATACAAACGTCGCGGCCCGGGCCGCCGCATGGGTGGCAATCAACAGCGAAAACGCCCAACCACACCTAGCCAACAAAACACAGCAAGCCCTACGCCAGAATCTTTAAACACTGGGGAAGAACGCTTACATAAAGTTCTCGCCAATGTGGGCTTAGGTTCACGTCGTGAGATGGAAAGTCTCATTGCCGAAGGCAAAGTCGAGATCAATGGCACCAAGGCCAAAGTGGGCCAAAAGGTCAAGGCATCTGACCGTGTACATGTCAAGCGCCGCCCGGTCAATTTGCGCTTTGGTGACAACAAACCACAGGTGCTGCTCTACCACAAACCCGCAGGTGAACTGGTCACCCGTGACGATCCTGAAGAGCGCGATACAGTGTTTGAGGGACTGCCCAAGCCCAGCCACGGCAAATGGATCGCCGTGGGGCGCTTGGACTACAACTCTGAAGGACTGCTCATCTTCACCACCTTTGGTGAACTGGCCAATCGGCTCATGCACCCGCGTTATGAGATCAAGCGTGAGTACTCGGTCCGCATCCTTGGCGAACTCAGTCCCGAGCAAGAAGATCAGCTGGTAGATGGGGTCATGCTGGAAGATGGCATCGCCCGCGCACTTAGCCTCGAACGCATAGACGTAGACAGCGATGCCGCCAATCACTGGTACCGCATCGTCATGCAAGAGGGGCGTAATCGAGAAGTGCGCCGCATGTTTGAGGCCGTCGGCCTGATGGTCAGCCGTCTCATACGCGTGCGCTATGGTGACATTGATATGCCCTCCTGGCTCAAACGTGGCCAACACAAGCTGCTCGACGATGCAGAAGTTGCGGCTTTGTTGACCAGTGTGGGTCTGCGTACCCCTGAAGAAAAAGCCGCCAAACTCGCGCGCTACAGCACCAACCCTATTCATCTGCAAAAACAGATGGATGCCATGCCCGGTGTGCTGGCAGGCATAGAACAAGAGGACAAGGTCAAGCCTTTGACCAAAAAAGACAAGGCCGATTTAAAGGCCTTGGATAAAAAAATTGCCAAAGAAATGGCTGCCGAAGACAGACTGGAAAAAAGCGACATTCCGCATGCTGAACACCAGGACTCAGAGTCAATCGACAGTGACAGCCAGCCACGCCTGATAGTCCCCAAACGCGTCTTGGCCACGCGCAAGTTGTCCACCTACACCGTGGTGAATGGCCGTGCAGCGGTGGCTGGGTCGGCGCTTGCTGAGGCTGGGCAGATTCTGGATGAGCGCGACGACGTACCGCGTGGCAAGGCAGGCTACAAGCCGCACAACAAAAAATCCTTCGGCAATGGCTTTGGCAACAAAACCGGCAAGGGCAGTAAAGCAAACAAAATCGCAGCTAAGAAAAAACCGGCTTACGTGGGGGTGTACGATCCGTTTAATTCAATCTCGGCTGCCCCATCCAAGGCAAATTTGAGCCCACATGCCGACGAAGACAATTTTGGCAATCTGTTTGTTCCTGAAAAGAAACCTGAACACAAAAAAATCTTCAAAAAGCACCACGAACAAAGCAAGGTTGCCCCCCCCAAAAACGACAAAAGAAAAATTAGCGTCAAAATCGACAAGCAAGGCCGACCCGCACGCACAACCCCGCCCAATGCCAATCACTTTGATGCCAGCATGGCACCACTAGATGAAAATGGCATGCCGGTCTTTGAAGTCCCCAAACTCTACGGGCTGAATCTGCATACCGGCACAGACGAGCACAAAAACAAACAGCCCCGAGAGGGCGATAAACCCAAACGCCCACAGCGTCGTGGAATGCGCAAAATAGTGCCACGCGAACCTGGCCACCACAGCCCTGACGGCAAGGGTGCACATGACTAAGCCGAGCAAAACCACAAGCAACAGACGCAAAAAATCCCCCCCCATCGAAGCCAGCGAGAATTTGCTTGCTCTGGCGGAGCAGTTGCTGCTGTCTACACATGCCCTAGAGCACTATCAGTGGCAAACACAGCTTGCCGACGCAGTGCACCAGACATTTGAGCAACACCCCAAGCACATCAGCCTTGCCATTGACAAGGCCGAACACTTGGGCCGTGAGACCACGGCAGATGTGTTGCTGGATGCCTGTGAGCAAATCTTGGAGTGCCGCCCAATCACTCTCGATGGTCAAAAATATCAGCAAATGCTGGTGCTCATTCCCATTTTGCTCAATGCCAGTCACCAACCTTATTGTGGCAAATTGCCCCCTTCCTTGGCTCAGGAAGTGTTGCGCCATTTAAACGAGCAGGTGATGTGCTCACACAGCGACACCACCCTGCACCCCTATCTGTACAGACCCGAGCAGTTCCCTGATGACATGCTGGCCATGTATCAATTCAGCGAACGTTTGTTCCTATCCCACCAGCAAAACAAAACCGCCACGCCTCTGCCCAGCTTTGAGTCTGACGACGACAATTGGTCACCCGTGCACATGCGTTGCCTGTTTGCGCTGGCCCGCGTCCCTGAAGGCAAGCCATTTTTCAAATGGCAAGAACAATTAGGCCAGCACGAGGCCTGTTTTCTCGGTTGGCGTGAGCAGGCCAGCAAGGTATTCGCCGCGCTGCTGCCGGGGTGTCAAATAGACCTTATTCTCCCAGGCCCCATGCACCATGCGCTGGAAGCCAGTCAAAGACAAAATCGTTTTTTTGTTCTCGCTTCGGCGGTCAATCACATGTTTGAGCATGAAAATTTAAGCCACGCGCAAATGCAGGCAATATTGGCAGAGTTCAAACACCCAGAGGGAGATTTCGCCGAAATACGCATCAGTCTAAAGGCAGCGAACCAAGAACGCATCTCACACGGGCTCACCTGGATACCTTTTGGTGATGAAAACGCACAACTGCTGCTCAACCACTGTCAGACCCTGCTCAATGATATTGGCGTTAAAAATGTGCTCATTCTTGACGAAAGCTATACCACCGAGTATTGCGACGACTGTGGCTCTGCGCTATTTCCCGATGAAGAGGGCGAACTGCATCATTTGGGCAATGAAGACGACGATGATGAGCACAGCGAAGCTCCCCCCATTCGCCAACTCCATTGAACGCCTCACACACAACGCCGTCTAGCGACGCGGCCAACGCCACCTCAAAACTAATCTGGCTGCTGGTCGCCGTGCAGTTCTTGCACATAGCCGAATTCATGATGCTCTCGCCCTTGGGCAACATGATGATGAAACGCTTCAACGTAGGGCCTAGCGCCTTTGCCAGTGCAGTGGCCATTTACGGCTTCATGGCCGGAGTGGGTGGGGTGCTGATGGCGGGTTTTGCCGACCGCTTTAACCGCATGCATATGTTTGTGGTGCTGGGCATACTTTTTCTACTCACCTCGCTGGGCTGTGCGCTGGCAACAAATTTCGAATGGTTTTTATTTTGTCGCGCCGCCTCTGGCGCCACGGGTGGCGTACTCACTGCCAGTGCGCATGCCATCGTTGCCGACACGGTGGCACCAGAGCGCCGAGGCAGCGCCATGGCCCGTCTGGGGATGGCATTTGCTCTCGCCTCGGTGGCCGGTGTGCCCTTGGGTATTTTTCTCGCCACGACTATTTCTTGGTCAGCCCCTTTCATCGCCATCGTGCTTGCCGGGCTGCTGGCGTTGACATTATTCGTGCGTTACGCCCCATCCCTACCGGTCAAGCCATCAAGCAAGGCGCCTTTGCAGCAACTATGGGCGGTACTAAACGAGCGCAGCCATTGGCCCGCCTATGCCTTGAGCAGCACGTTAACCACAGCCAGTTTTTTAGTGATCCCTTTCATCTCGGTGTACTACCTCATCAACTGCGGTGTCAGTGAAATCAATCTGAGCTATGTGTACATAGTCGGCGGTCTGGCCATGCTCCTCGTCGCGCCACACATAGGCAAGGCGGCAGATCGACGTGGCAAGCAAAAAGTGTTTCAGGCAATCGCTGTGTTTTCGCTGCTGCCCATTTTGCTGGTCACACACCTTGAATACCTAAATCCACCACCGGTGTGGCTGTGTATCTTGAGCTCAGGGGCGTTTATCGTTGGCACATCAGGGCGTTACATGCCGGCTTTGGCCTTGGCCACCGGGTCTGCCAAACCCGATATGCGTGGCGGCTTTGCCAATATCAACAATGCCCTCATCCATTTTGTGTCGTCCACCACCACCATATTACTGGGTTTACTAGTCTCGCCCGCAGCAAAATCGGCAGGCGGCAAAATTGTGAACTATCATTTCGCCGGTTATCTGTCCTGCGCCTTTGTGCTCTTGGCCATTTGGGTATCCAAACGAATCAAGGAAGTGGCCTAAAGCAGCTTTCAAGCGTGCTTGCGCCAATGCTCAAGCATATTGAATAGTGACCGCCTCGGCGGGCAAAAATGTCTTGAGCTTTTGCAGCAACTGCGGATGCGGTGTCACCCACCATTCCTGCCCGAGCTCCAACTCCCCCGAGTAAGCTGTGTCTTTACGATAGCTGATTTTGATGGGGGTGATGCCCGGGGTGTAGGGCCTGATGGTATCCAGCAAGCGACGCACATCTGTGCCGTGGGCGCAAATGAGTTGCAGGGCCTTGGCAAATTTTTCACGTGCCTCCTCCAGGCTCATGAGCTTATCGGCAATGATGCGCAAGCCGGCATCGGCAGTATCGTCTTGCCCTTCAGTGCTCTGTGCACGACGATTTTCCATCACACGCGCCTCGATGAGCACCACTTGATCGGTGGTGAGCCAGTTGCGCACGCTGTCAAACAATTCATTGCCCACCATAATTTCTTGCACGGCGGTGGTGTCGTCGATAGTTAAAAAACACATC
>JBDKJU010000157.1:0-5011 GCA_039796435.1 Pseudomonadota bacterium
CCGGGCACGGCTTTGGCAGAGACCTCCACCGTCATGTAGCCTTTTTCGGCAATGCCAATCAAAGCCACTGGCACGTCGATGCCTTTCATGATGCCATCGGTGATTAACAGGCCTTCGTCCAGCACAGCAGAGAACTGCACTTTGCGTTCCTGAAACAGTTTCACTGCGGCGACGGCGCCCTCAACCCCGCCGATTTCTTCATCATGTCCAAAAAACAAATACACCGTTTGCTTGGGTTTAAAACTGCTTTTGAGCAGCAGCTCCACCGCTTCACACAGCCCCATCAAATTGCCCTTGTTGTCCCAAGCACCACGCCCCCAGACAAACCCGTCCTTGATCACTCCCGCAAAAGGGGGGGCCAACCAATCTGCCTCGGTGCCGGGCGCCACGGGCACCACATCTTGATGTGCCAACACCGCAATGGGTTTGGCGGCGAGATCACTGCCCGGCCACACAAAAAGCAGGCTGTGCTTGCCCACTGTTTCGCGTTTCAAGGTGCTGTGCATGAGTGGAAAGCTCGCGGCCAAATGAGCTTGCAACTTATCAAACTCGGCGCTGGCAGTTTTGTCAGGCGTGGTCGAAATGGTTTGCGCCTGTACCGCACGGGCAAGGCGCTCGCTCACTGCGTTGGCATCCACGCTCACGCCCGTCACGCTTTTGACTTGTAGTTGTTTGGAACCATTGCCATACGCTTGATAGAGCATAAAACCGAGCAAGGCCATGAGCAAAACCAATAGGCTTAAGCTGACTTTTTTTAACATAATTTTCTCCCGCCACTACTATAATCGAAAATTAAATTTCAAACACTGATGAGCATCACAGAACACACCCTCCGCGAGCACCTAAGCCAGTGCCTTGACCCCAACACCGGGCGCAGTTTCATCACCGATAAAGCCATCAAAAAAATTACTATTGATGAAGCAGACGTGGTGCTGGATGTGCAAGTGGGCTATCCAGCCAAGTCACAATACGAACTCTTGCGCAAGCTCATCATTGAGCACTGCAAGAGCCTACCCGGCATCGGCAAAGTCATTTGCACGGTCTCACACAAAGTCATTTCACATGCGGTACAGCGTGGGGTGAAATTAAAACCCGGGGTGAAGAACATCATTGCCGTGGCCTCGGGCAAAGGTGGGGTAGGCAAGAGCACCACCGCCGTTAATCTGTCTTTGGCGCTGGCCGCTGAAGGTGCCAGCGTGGGTCTTTTGGACGCCGACATTTACGGCCCTTCGCAGCCACAAATGCTGGGCATCACCGGCCGCCCCGAATCGCTTGATGGCAAGACCTTAGAGCCGATGGAAGCATACGGCATTCAAACCATGTCCATCGGTTTTTTAATCGACACCGACACGCCCATGGTGTGGCGTGGCCCGATGGTGACGCAGGCACTGGAGCAACTTCTGGGCGACACCAATTGGCGCGACCTTGACTACCTCATTATCGACATGCCTCCTGGCACGGGCGACATACAGCTCACCCTGTCACAAAAAGTGCCGGTCACTGGCGCGGTCATTGTCACTACTCCGCAAGAGATTTCGGTGATTGACGCGCGCAAGGGACTGAAGATGTTTGAGAAAGTGGGCATCCCCATCGTGGGCATTGTGGAGAACATGTCCACGCACATTTGCAGCAATTGCGGCCACAGCGAGGCTATTTTCGGCGAGGGCGGTGGACTGCAAATGAGCCGCGACTACCACGTGCCGTTCTTGGGTGGATTGCCTTTAAACGGCGCCGTGCGGGCGCAGGCCGATGCGGGTCGTCCCACGGTGGTGGCCGAGCCTGACAGCGCTATCGCCTCGGTTTATAAAGAAATTGCGCGCAAGACGGCGGTGTTTGTGGCGCAAAAGTCCGAAGACCACAGCGCCAAATTCCCCACCATCAAAATTGTTAATAGTTAATAGTTAGTAATTCAGTTAATCGCTAGGAGACAGCATGGCTCTATATGAACTGCACGGCAAGGTTGCCGTCATCACCTTAAATAATCCACCGGTAAACGGTCTCTCCTACCACTTGCGCAAGCAGATTGTCGATGGGGTCAACGCCGCGCAAGACGATGAAGCGGTGAGCAGCGTGGTCTTAATTGGCGCAGGCAAGGGCTTTTCAGGCGGTGCCGACATCACTGAATTCGGCAGCACCAAGGCGGGCATGGAACCCAACTTGCTCACCGTGATCGCCACCATTGAAATGTCGCAAAAACCTGTGGTCGCGGCACAGCATGGCATCAGTCTTGGTGGCGGCTTTGAGCTCGCCATGAGCTGCCATTACCGTGTGGCTGCCAAGACCGCCACGGTGGGTCTGCCTGAGGTCAAGCTTGGTCTCATTCCTGGTGCGACCGGCACACAAAAATTACCCCGTCTGATTGGTGCCGAGCACGCGGTCAATTTAATTGTCAGTGGCGCGCCGGTGCCAGTCACGATGTTTGAAAAGTCCCCCATGTTTGCGCTCATCACCGAGGGAGACTTGCTCGCTGAGGCAGTGAAATTTGCCGACAGCGTGTCGGATAAGCGCCCCCTGCCGCGCGTGCGCGACCTGCCTTGCGGGCATCCGAATGCCGATGGTTTTTTTGCTTTTGCGCGCAATATGGTCAAGGGGGTAGCAGGCCCTTTCCCCGCCCCGCTTAAGTGTGTGGACGCAGTCGAGATCGCCTGCAAAAACAAGTACGATGAGGGCATTCGTCAAGAGCGCGAAATTTTCATGAACCTCATGCTCACGCCAGAGAGCAAGGCCTGCCGCCATGCTTTCTTTGCCGAGCGTGCGGCAAGCAAAATCAGAGATGTGCCTGAGAACACGCCCATACGCGAGATCAAATCCGTGGCTGTGATTGGCGCTGGCACCATGGGCGCCGGCATTGCCATGAACTTTATCGCCGCAGGTTACCCCACCACTATCTTGGAGATGAAGCAAGAGGCGCTTGACCGCGGGGTGGGCAACATCAAAAAACTCTACGAAGCGCAAGTGGCCAAAGGCAAACTCAAACAAGAGGTGCTCGAGCAACGCATGGCCTTGCTCACCCCCGTGCTCGACTACGCCGCGATTGCCAATGCCGACCTGGTCATTGAAGCGGTGTTCGAAGAAATGGGGGTCAAGCAAACCGTGTTCAAAACCCTGGATGCCACGATGAAGCAGGGGGCCATTCTCGCCACCAATACCTCGACGCTGGACATTGATGCCATTGCCTCCGTCACCAAGCGTCCAGCCGCAGTGGTGGGCCTACACTTCTTCAGCCCGGCCAACGTCATGAAGCTGCTTGAGGTGGTGCGCACCAAGGACACCGCACACGACATCCTCGCCACTGTCATGCAGATGGCCAAGAAAATCAAGAAAACTGCCGTGGTGGCGCGCGTCTGCGATGGCTTTATCGGCAACCGCATGATCGAACAATATTCGCGTCAAGCAGGCTTCTTGCTCGAAGAGGGCTGCTTGCCCGCACAAGTCGACAAAGCCTGTGAAAAATTCGGCTTTGCCATGGGCCCCTTCCGCATGGGTGACCTGGCTGGCAACGACATTGGCTGGGCGATCCGCAAGCGTCGTTACGTGGAAAAGCCCGACATGATCTACTCTAAAGTCGCTGACGATATTTGCGCTCTCGGTCGTTTTGGTCAAAAGACCGGCAAGGGTTGGTATGACTACCAAGCCGGCAGCCGTGATGCCATCCCCTCTGCCGAAGTCAACAAAATTATCGAAGACTACAGCGCCAAACTTGGCATCACCCGTCGCAAAATTTCTGATCAAGAAATCGTCGAGCGTCTGGTCTTTTCTCTGGTCAACGAAGCCGCTCATATTTTGGAAGAAGGCATCGCTCAGCGCGCCTCTGATGTTGACCTCATCTACCTCACCGGCTATGGCTTCCCCATCCATCGTGGCGGGCCTTTGTGCTACGCCGATCAGGTCGGCCTGCCCAATGTGGTGAACGCCATCAACGCCTTCAAGCGTGGCGTGTATGGCCAAGTCTGGGCAGTGGCCCCTTACCTGCAAAAGCTCGTCAACGACGGCAAGACCTTCAACTAATCGCCAAGGAACCCATCATGAGAGAAGCTGTCATCTTATCCACCGCCCGCACCCCCTTGGCCAAGTCCTGGAAAGGCTCATTCAATATGACTCATGGCGCCACCCTTGGTGGCCATGCCGTGCAACACGCCATCGCTCGTGCCGGGGTTGATGCTGCCGAGATCGAGGACGTGTTCATGGGCTGTGCTAACCCCGAAGGTGCTACTGGCTGGAACATCGCCCGACAAATCGCCATTGCTGGTGGTTGCCCGGTCACTACCAGCGCCGCCACCGTCAATCGTTTTTGCTCGAGCGGTCTACAAACCATCGCCATGGCGGCGCAAAGCATCATCGTGGACGGCGTGCAAGCCGCTATCGGTGGCGGAGTCGAGTCCATTTCCTGCACCCAGCAAGAGATGAACAAACACATGATGATCGATGCGGCTCTGCAAAAGAAAAAGCCGGAGATCTACTGGAACATGATGCAAACCGCCGAGATGGTGGCCAAGCGCTACCAAATCTCGCGCGCTCTGCAAGATGAATATGGCGTGGCCAGTCAGCAAAAGGCTTTCGCGGCGCAGCAGGCCGGTAAGTTTGAGCAAGAAATCGTGCCCATCACGGTCACTGCAGGCTTGGTCGATCCCAAGACCAAAATGCTCTCTACGGGCCAAGTGACCGTCAGCAAAGACGAAGGCATTCGCGGTGACACCACCTTGGAGGGCGTGGCCAAGATACGTACCGCCGTGCCCGGTGGCGTGATCACCGCCGGCAATGCCAGCCAATTCTCCGATGGCGCCTCGGCCTGTGTGTTGATGGAAGCCAGTCTTGCGCAAAAGCGCAATCTCACCCCCATGGGCATCTACCGTGGCTTTGCGGTGGCCGGCTGTGAGCCAGATGAAATGGGCATCGGTCCGGTGTTCGCCATCCCCAAATTGCTCAAACAACACGGGCTTAAGGTTGACGACATCGGCCTGTGGGAATTGAATGAAGCCTTTGCCGTGCAAGTCATTTACTGCCGCGACAA
>JBDKJU010000158.1:0-6057 GCA_039796435.1 Pseudomonadota bacterium
AAGTATTCGGTGTTGCTGCCATTGGGCTCTTGCTTCCAGATACTGGTAAAGCGTTGTATGCCATTGGGTGACAACGTCGCCAACCCAATGAGCAGCAAGAAAATAAGTAAAAGCCCTGAACGTGTTTTAAGACTTTTGTTTTCTTGCCAAAAGCGCCAAGCCAAGGCCGCACCCAGAGTGCTGAGGCACAGCACCGTGGTGCGACTTGGCAGGATGTACAACAGGGCAAACAAGGCCAAACACAGGCACACCAGCCGTAACCCAATTTTTATTTGCGTGCACAAGAGCATGACTCCAGCGGCCACACACAACATGACGCCAAGGCTGGTGGAGCGAGTAAAGGCCATCCAGCCTACGGCATTGCGGTTATTCGGGGATTTGAGGTAACGGTAATATAGGTAGGCGAGCATGGCGGCGGCGGCCAGCAACAGCAGTGTGTGCATGAAGGCCAGCGTTTTTTGGTCTGGCGCACGAAATGTACCAAGGAGCAGCACACCGTAAATGGGAAATACCAGCAGATGTTTGTAGGCTTCGAGCCCGCGCCAAGCATGTTCATTGTGTTGCCAGCATGCCGACAGCACAATGAGTCCGAGCAGCACCGAATAAGCGCGCACACTGGAAAAACGCCAAAGTCCTGACCACATGCCTGGGTTCGGAAAACGCAGCAAAAGTGCCCCCAGTAAGAGTATTTCCCACACGCTGCCCCACACCGTGGGCATGAGACAGGCAGCTGGAAAACTCAGGAGCAGGTATTTGAGGTAGGTGGGTGAACTAAGGGTGGGTAAGCGAAACATTCATGCGCATTTTTACTGGCTTGCGAGCAAGCCATTTTTACAAGATATCGATAAAAATGTCGCTGGCTATAATGCCGATTTTACAAGTTTCATACCACTACGTTGCGCCTTACCAGCATAAAACTCGCCGGGTTTAAGTCATTTGTTGACCCTACTTTGATTCAGACCCCAGGACAACGTGTCGCCATCGTTGGCCCGAATGGTTGCGGTAAATCCAATGTCATTGATGCGGTGCGCTGGGTGCTCGGGGAGTCCAAAGCCTCGGCTTTGCGTGGTGAGTCCATGCAGGATGTCATTTTTAATGGGGCTGGTGAGCGTAAACCGGTGGGACGTGCCTCGGTCGAACTGGTGTTTGACAACAGCTTGCAACGTATCAGCGGCGCCTGGGGGCAGTTTGCCGAGATAGCCATTAAGCGGGTGTTGACCCGTGAAGGCGATTCTAGTTATTACATCAACAATCAGCAGGTGCGTCGCCGCGACATACAAGATTTGTTTATGGGCACGGGGCTGGGGCCACGTGCTTATGCCATTATCGAGCAGGGCATGATAGCGCGCATCATTGAGGCGAAACCTGAAGAGCTGCGGGTGTTTCTCGAAGAGGCGGCAGGGGTATCCAAATACCGTGATCGACGCAAGGAGACTGAAAGCCGCCTCGGAGATGCGAAAGAAAATCTTTCGCGTGTCGACGACATACGTCAGGAGCTGGACAAACAAATTCACAAACTTGACGCTCAGGCCAAGGTGGCCACCGAGTTTCGCAGTCTTGAAGTCAAGCGCGTGCATACTCAGGGTTTGCTGTACGCGGTGCGACGCAAAGAGGCAGAACACAATGCCCAGGTGCTCACCCTTGAACTGGCCAAAGTGGCCACGGAATTGGAAGAGCAGTCAACTGAAGCCAAGGCGCATGAGGCAGAGCTGACACATCTACGCGTGTCTCAGGAGGAGGCCAATCAGGCCTTGAACGTGGCGCAAGCGGCCTTTTACGAGAGTAATGCGCAAGCCAGTAAGCTAGAACAACAAATTCAGTTTGAACGCCAGCGCCATGCGCGCGCCCAGCAAGATTTGGCCAATGCAGTGCAAAGGCGGGCTTTGCTTGCTACCGAGCAAGGCGGGCTGGAGAGCGAGATTGAGGGGACTTGTCGGCTGTTGGAAGAGCGTCAGGAACAGATGCAGACCGCGCAGGAGACCTTGCTTGCGGCCGAAGCCGCCATGCCCGAGCTGGAAAAACAGGCTCGCGATGCGAGCAATAAAGTAGCGGAAGCGCAGTCGGCACTGAGCCAAGCAGAGCAGATGATTCAACTGCACGAAGCCAATCGTCAGAACAATGAGCGCAGCATTAAGCGATTGGACGAACGCCGTGCGCGCTTGCAAGATGAATTAGGCCGTTTAAAAGGCCCGGATGCGCAGTTGAAAGATGATTTGGAAGAGGCCATGCAGGCTGAAAAAGAATCTTTGGCCGAGTCGCAGATGCAGTGGGAAGCGCTCTCGCAAGATGCCACGGACTATGATGCGAAAGTGACCGAGGCACGGGCAGAAGCCGAGTCTGCAGCAGCTAGGCTGACGCAGCTACAGGCACGTCAGACCGCACTGGCAAATCTGCAGGACAAATTAAGCTCGGACAACAGTCAGGGTGATCTAGGCGCATGGTTAAAGTCGCACGGACTCTCGGACAGCAAGCGTTTTTGGCAATACATCGAAATTGATGCGGGCTTTGACACTGCGGTTGAAGGGGCCTTGCAAGAACGCATGAATGCCGTGGCGGTGTCTTCGCTCGCGCAGGTGTCTAAGCATCAGGATCCCCCTAACCGCTTGGCGGTGTTCGAACTTGCTGCGCCAGACATCCGAATGCAAAACGTTGCAGACGATGCCTTATTGCAGCATGTGAAGAGCAGCGATGCAACAGTGCAGGCGCTGCTGCACAGTTGGCTGAGCGGGCTTAGGGTGTGTGCTGACGTACAGACTGCCGTGGCACAACGCGCGCAGTTGGCGGCTGGAGAGGTTTGGGTAAGTCAGAATGGGCATGTGGTGGATGTGGCCAGCATACGCTATTTTCGCCCTGATGCCCTGATGCATGGCGCCGTGGCCAGGGTGCGTGAGTTAGCTGATTTAGAGGCGCAGATCACCGCTTTAAAACCTCTGGTCACCCAATTGCGCGGGGCCGCAGAGCAGGCAGAATTGGGCCGCAAGGATCATCAGGTGCGCTTGACGCAGTCTCGTGGTGCCATGGGCAGCATTGAACGCCGCATACACGACATGGAACTGGAGCTTATCCAGCTGACGGAGTCAATTAAAAACACCGCCAACCGTGAGGCGCAGATCAATCGCGAGTTGCAAGAGGTGGCTCAGGCAGTGCAAGGTGAAACGGCCTTGATTCAAAATTTATTGCTTGACATTGACAAGCAAAAATTGCAGAAAGAACAGAAGATCAATCTGCGTGAACAACTTCGCGGTGGACGTAACGAGGCAGAGGTTAATTTAAACAAGGGCCGGGAACATTGGAGAGCGGCGGAGCGTGCCGCGCAGGAAGCCCGCTTTATGCATCGGGCCAGTACCGAGCGGCTGAACGATCTGCAGCGTCGAGCCCTGAGTCTGGTAGGCCAAATTAACGACAGCGCGGTCTTGGTGTCCAGGCTAGAGGCTGAAATGGCCACTATCTTGCTCACCCCAATTGAATCGGCACTGCAGATAGAACTAGATGCCCGCAAAGGCAAGGAATCGGCTTTGCAACAAGCTCGCGACACTCTGGAGCAAATTGTCAACAAGACTCGCACCGTGGACGAAGCACGCATGCGGGCGGAGCAAAAGCTGGAGCCCTTACGCGGTCGTCAAGCCGATGTGGCACTCAAGCAGCAAGCCGCACAGTTGAATGTGGCGCAGTTTTCCGAGCAGCTGAACGAGCTCAACTTGGATGAGAACAGCCTGCTAGAGGCCCTTGTGTCTGCACCTAAGGCCAGCTCTTTGGCCAGCAAACTCAGTGACTTCAACAGCCAGATAGCCGCTCTAGGTGCCGTCAACCTAGCGGCGTTGGATGAGCTTAAAGAAGCCAGCGAACGTAAGCTCTACCTTGACACGCAGGCAGAGGACCTCTCCGAGGCCATGCAGACTCTGGAAGATGCCATTCGCAAAATTGATCGTGAAACCAGGCAGCTTTTGCTCACCACCTATGAGCAGGTGAACAATAATTTTTCGCGGCTGTTCCCAAGCCTGTTTGGAGGTGGTCAAGCCAAACTGACCTTGACAGGCGAGGAAATTCTCGAAGCCGGGGTGACTGTGTTGGCACAGCCACCGGGCAAACGCAATACCTCGATACATCTTTTGTCTGGCGGGGAAAAAGCCCTCACTGCCACAGCTTTGGTGTTTGCATTTTTCCAGTTGAATCCAGCACCGTTTTGTTTACTGGATGAGGTGGACGCGCCGCTAGACGATGCCAACACCGAGCGTTTCAGTCGTTTGGTGGCGCAGATGAGCGAACACACGCAATTCTTATTTATTAGCCACAATAAGATCACCATGGAGATGGCGCAGCAACTGGTGGGCATCACCATGCCCGAGCCGGGGGTGTCACGCATGGTGGCGGTAGACATGGAAGAGGCCATGAGCATGGCTGAGTTGAATGCGCCTGGTGTGCAGTCTATGGGCAGCTGATGGATTTTCTGTTGATTGGTGGATTTTGTGCCCTGGTGGTGGTGGTGGTGTTTGCTTTGGGCAAGTACCAGGTGCGTAAAGTCAGGCGACAAAATAAGCTTGGTCAGGACTTGGCAGACAGCAGCAGTGGCGTGCGTGAAGAAGGGGCGCTTGCCGAAAAACGTGAGCCTGCAATTTTGGATCTACACGAGAGCGATCCACACCCTATCGCGGTCAAAACGGCGGCGCATGTCTCTAAAGAGTTCAGCAATGAATTCAACAAGGCGTCGCCTGTGCCAGCAATGCAAAATCGTGCCGCCCGCTGGGTCGAGCACAGCCATATTGACCCGGCCAAGGAGGCCGCTCTTGCTGCCAAACAGGTGATGGCGCACACTTTGGACACCGATCCGCCGATTCGATTAGGTGAAATCAGTTTGCCGCAGCTGGCGCCATTGCCCGAGATTGAATTGGAGTCAGAACCCGTGACCGCGCAACAGACGCGTTTGCCACACAGCGCATCTCGTGTGTCGAGTCAAGAGCTGCCCAATCATGGACTATTGAATCAAGAGGCGTTGCAGACTGCGATAATCAGTGCAGACGGAGCGACTGACCTGGCCAAAACCCCGCCACAGGACGCACGTATTCATGCGTTGATACAAGTGCAGTTGCCAGAGCCTGAGGCATTGCTGGAGGCGCGTGAGTTGTGTCAGTACTTCAAATCTCGCCTTGAGAGCATCAGCGCGTATGATTTTCTCGGCGACACTTGGGTGTCGTTGTCGCATCCCGAGACTCCCATTCTTGCAAGAGGACAGACCCAAAAATTGTCTTTTGCTCGTTTGCTGTCAAACCGCAGTGGGCCCGTGGGTCTGGAGGAATTGCAAGATTGGCAGGCAAGAGTGCAACAGGTGGCCAACACTCTGAATGCCCAATGTTCGGATTTGCAGCTTGACAAAGAGATCAAGCGCGCGGTGGCGCTGGACACTTTTTGTGCCCGCCACGACGTATTGTTGGCGGTCAATTTTGAACGCAGCGATGTGAGTGTTGGGGGCATTAAAGGCACTTTGTTGCGCGGGGTATTACAAGCGCAAGGCTTTAGTCTGAATTCGAGTGGCGAGTTTTTATTGTTTGCAGAGCAGGGGCAGTTGCTCTACCGTGTCTTGCAACTGGATGGGAGCAGCTTCAACGTTGAGCAGCTGCGGCATGGCGAAGTGAAGGGCTTTAGTCTTTTGTTTGATGTGCTATTGCAAGCCAATCCCTTGGCTGCCTTTGAACAACTGCGTGTGTTGATTAAAAATCTCAACAAGCCGTTTCACACCCAGGCTTATGATGACAGCAACAAATTTCTTGACGATGCGGCCTTGATGCAGATGCGTCAGACTATAGAGGCCAAGGTCAAGGAAATGAACGACATCAGTATCCCTTGTGGAAGCAGGGCGGCCTTGCTCCTGTTTGCTTACTAGAGATGGGTAGATGAACGCACAGCGCTACCAAGAACTCATAGAGCTGCTCGGCAAATATGAACACGCCTACTATGTGCTTGATCAACCCCTGGTCAGTGATGCCACCTACGATAGTTTGATGCAGGAATTACTGGGCATCGAAGAGCAGTGGCCAGAGCTGCGTCGCCCGGAGTCCCCTA
>JBDKJU010000159.1:0-3771 GCA_039796435.1 Pseudomonadota bacterium
CCCCAATAACCATTGGAACCAAAAGTAGAAGAGTTATGCAGCGTTGGCCAAATGCTGCTTCGGGGGTACACCGCCAATGGCCATGTTGGGGCGTTCGTGATTGTAGATGTGCATCCAGCGCGTAGCATGCTCCTGTACCTGTTCGATGGGTAATCCCCCCAAACGAAAGTCAATTAAAAGTAGAATAAAGTACCTTGATGATCGTGCATTTTTTTATGGCAAAATCTCCAGACAAACGCGCAACATCAGTTCAACAACCTCGCTCAACATAAACACAGCAGCATAGAAGATGGGATTACTCGATCAACTCACGCACGAGGCAAATGCCAAGCGCAATGCCCAATCCGTGGACATGGATAGACTGAGGCAGCAGACCCGATTGCTTGATGAGAAAATGAAATTGGTGTTGACATACTTCGAGCAGTTTGGCCAGCAATGCGAGGTGTTGCAACGCGAATCAAAAGGGGTATTCGAGCTTCCAGGTTTTGGCACAGGTTTTAAAGACCTCAAACTCACGCACTTTCGCACCATACAGCGGGCCAAGGAGTTTGACGGGGCAGAGGTTTTTCATTTTGTGCAACTAAGCTACCTGCACAAGGGCGATTATCAATTGCATTTGGATTTGCGTGCCTTGAACATGCGCAAACCGATTGAGGACCGCATTCATTCCGCGGCGCTGAAATACAGTTTTTACGAGCGCTTTGACGAGCACGGCAACGCTGCTGGCGGGCGTTACACCGTTGATGCCGATGTCTATGCAGTGGTGCGATGCACGGTGATGACCGAGACGGCGCAAATACATTTTTATTTGAAAAACATTGAAGGCTTTGAGACCGAGCGCTTCATTTGTCACGTCAGTGAGCTCAGTTCGGAGTTGCTTGACAGCGTGGGTAAATATATTCTCGGATTGGACCGCCAATTCAAACGTAGGCTGTCTTTGGCTTTAAGTGACCCAGACTGAGTTAAAAATAATATTACGCCCGCCGTTGATGCGGGATGCGCGCACGATTCATGAAGCCATCATGGAGTCTGTCGAGGAGATAGGGCGCTGGCAAAGCTGGTGTACCCATCGTTATTCACTTGCTGATGCCTTGGCTTTTTGCCGAGCTTCAAAAATTGCACATCGTGAGCAAACTGAATTTAATTATCTCGTGGTGGATGCGGACACGCAGCGCGTGCATGGGGTGGTGAGCTTGAATCAATTACGCCCGATGCACGGGGTGGCCAATCTTGGTTATTGGTTGCGCAGCAGCAGTGTGGGGCAAGGCATCATGAGTTGCGCCGTGCGGCAATGTGCAGAGCGGGCATTTCAACGCCACGGTTTGCAGAGACTTGAAATTGTGGCAGACGTCAATAATCGACGGAGCCGCAAGGTGGCGGAGCGCGTGGGTGCACATTATGAGGGCATTGCCCGGCAACGCCTGCGTTATCGTGGTGAACCACGCGATGCGCGAATATATGCGCTGGTTAAGCAGTAGATGAGCGAGGGCCGCAGCCTAGGCGGGCAGTCTGTGTTTGTTACTGGCTCACGGGCATGACAAACTCTGCACCTTTGCCGATGCTTTCTGGCCAGCGCTGCATGATGGATTTTTGTTTGGTATAAAAACGCACCCCTTCTTCACCATAGGCGTGCATATCGCCGAAGAGGCTGCGTTTCCAGCCACCAAAACCTTGCCAGGCCATGGGCACGGGAATGGGAACATTGATGCCCACCATGCCTACTTGTACGCGACGGCTGAATTCACGGGCTATATGCCCATCACGGGTGAAGCAGGACACGCCGTTGCCAAACTCATGCGCATTGATGAGTTGCAGTGCTTCTGCAAAATCTTTCACGCGCACACAGACCAGCACAGGGCCAAAAATTTCTTCTTGATAGATGCGCATGTCGGGGCGGACATGATCAAACAAAGACCCTCCCAACCAGAAACCCTTGTGGGTTTTTTCTCCCGTTGCTGCCGCATTAAAGTGACGTCCGTCTACCAGCAGCTGCGCCCCTTCTTGCACGCCGATGTGGATGTGGTTGACGATGCGTTCTTTGGCGGCTTGGGTAACAATAGGCCCCATCTCGGCAGCGAGATTTTCACCATCCAAGATCTTAAGTGCACGGGTGCGTGCCACCAGGCTGGGGATAATTTGCTCGGCCACATCGCCCACCAGCACGGCGACACTAATGGCCATGCAACGTTCACCAGCAGAGCCAAAGGCTGAGCCGATCAGGGCATCGACTGCCTGTTCTAAGTCAGCGTCTGGCATGACCACCATGTGATTTTTGGCCCCGCCCAAAGCTTGCACGCGTTTGCCATGACGAGCCCCGGTTTCGTAAATGTGATTGGCCACTGGTGTGGAGCCGACAAATGAGAGCGCCTTCACCAGCGGGTGAACCAGCAATGCATCAACGGCTTCTTTGTCACCTTGCACCACATTAAAAACACCGTCTGGCAATCCCGCCTGTTTGAACAGGTCGGCAATCAGCAAAGAGGGTGTGGGGTCAAGCGGACTGGGCTTTAACACGAAGCTGTTGCCACAGGCGATGGCAAGCGGAAACATCCATGCGGGCACCATGACCGGGAAATTAAACGGGGTGATACCCACTACCACGCCCAGCGGTTGACGCAAGGTCCAGTTGTCTATGCCGGTGCTGGCTTGGTCACTGTAAGCGCCCTTAAGCAATTGTGGAATGCCACAGGCAAACTCAACGATTTCTATGCCACGGGTGACTTCACCTTGGGCATCGCTAAAGACCTTGCCGTGCTCGGCGGTGATGGCGTGGGCGAGGGCATCACGGTGTTGGTGCAGCAGCTCTAAAAATCTGAACATGACGCGAGCGCGCCGCAAGGGTGGGGTGTCAGCCCAAGCAGGAAAGGCGCGGTGTGCCGACTGCACCACGTGGTCCACGTCTTGGGCATTGGCCAATAGCACCTGCGCGGTCACTTCTGCCGTGGCGGGGTTGGTGACGGCTTGTTGTCGACTGTTGCTGAGTGCGTGGTGGGCGCCGTTCAGGTAGTGGGTGATGATCATTCTATGGACAGATAAGGTAGCCAGTAAGCGCTGGGGTCGGCCTTGTGCAAATCTTGATAGCGTATGGGTCTGAGCCTTTGTGAGGCAGGCACGCTGTCAGGGACGATGATGGGCTCCATGTCGACATCAAAGACTCTGCCACTAAAGCCTTTGTCACTGCGCTTGAGCTGATAAAACAGGCCGTTGCGACTGTCCAGACTTAAGCCTGCAGGTTTTTTATGCATGAACATGAGGGCATATTCAAGTGGTAAAAGATCCTCTGCACTGATGCGTGTGCCGACCTTGTCGAGAGGGAAATGGCAATAGTGTTGCCGCCCACCGCCAAGGCATTTGAAAGGGCGCATGGCAAGGAAGTAGTCACCAAACAGTGTGCGGTCAAGGCTGATTTTGAACTGCATATGTGTGTCACTGACAGGGGTGAATACCACGGTGCCGATGGTGTGTCGCTCTCCGCTGTCGTTGAACAGCACGATGGATTTTTGTCCACTGGGCAATTGTGCAATAGCCACTATTGGGGAGATGCAGAGCAGCAGCAGGTACAGATACCGGTGACAAGCACGCCACATTTACAGCACCTTGCTGGCGCTGGGGTTGAGTAATTTTAGTAGTTCGCTGAACATTTTGGGGTTGCCGCACACCACATTGCCAGACTCCATGTAGTGGCCATCGCCGTTCAGGTCGGTGACGATGCCACCGGCTTCTTGAATGAGCAAGCTGCCGGCGGCAATGTCCCAAGGATGAAGTTTGAGC
>JBDKJU010000160.1:0-2649 GCA_039796435.1 Pseudomonadota bacterium
TGGTTTTTTATAAGTGGCGATTGGCTGCCTTTCATTATCATGACCGTGATCGCCTTTGTGTTGGGCGTGCTCATCATCATCCCCATCGGCGGGGCTGATATGCCAGTTGTGGTCTCCATGCTCAATTCTTACTCGGGCTGGGCCGCAGCGGGCATTGGTTTTTCGCTCAACAACCCCATGCTCATCATAGCCGGTTCATTGGTGGGCAGCAGTGGTGCGATATTGTCTTACATCATGTGCAAGGCCATGAACCGCGCCTTTTTGTCGGTGATATTAGGTGGCTTTGGCGGTGAGGCCACCGCTGCCGCCACGGGTGCGGGCGGGGACAAAACCGTACGCTCTGGCTCGGCTGAAGATGCAGCCTATTTATTGGCCAATGCCGATAATGTCATCATCGTGCCGGGCTATGGTTTGGCAGTGGCACGTGCACAGCACGCCTGCAAAGAGCTCACCCAGAAACTCACGGACAAGGGCGTGAACGTGCGCTATGCCATTCACCCGGTGGCTGGCCGCATGCCTGGTCACATGAATGTCTTGCTCGCCGAGGCCGAAGTGCCTTACGATCAGGTGCATGAGATGGAAGACATCAACAGCGAATTTCCACAGACCGATGTGGTGCTGATTCTTGGGGCCAATGACGTCGTCAACCCCGCCGCTTTAAAGCCGGGCAGCCCGATTTTTGGTATGCCGATTCTTGAGGCGCACAAAGCCAAAACCGTGATTGTGAACAAACGTTCCATGGCCAGTGGCTATGCGGGCATTGACAATGACTTGTTCTACTTGGACAAAACCATGATGGTGTTTGGCGACGCCAAGGGTGTGATTGAACATTTGGTCAAGTCAATTGAATAGAGAGCACTAGGCCAGCAATTTGATGTGGCCTAGTTTTTTTGCTTTGTCGTAGTGACGTTTATTGGCGGTTACCAAGTCACATTGGTGTGCAATGGCAATGGCGTGGTAACACGAATCATAAAATGAAGGATAACCAGACTTACTATTGCCGAGTTTGGTGAGCGCAATGACTTGTAAATGGTCTTCTGTTACGTACCTCAGGCAAGTGTTCTCGAAATCTTTGAGCATGGTGTCGATGAGAGAGCATTTCATTCCTTCTCGTGTGGCCACGCCGTAGACCTCATAATAAAAGAGGCGTGGCACCAAGACAGTGATATCTTCGTCCATGATATGGAGTAAGAGGTTTTTAGCCAAATCGCTGTCTTCCTCATTGCCTTTGATTGCCTTTAAAAAAACACTGGCATCTAACACAAGAAGCGCCATTAACGTCCACCCATTTCCGCACGTAACTCCTCGCGCACGAGCAGCGCGGGTCTGGTCTTGGGCATTGGTTTTAAGCTAAGCAAATCTTGGCGCATTTTTTTATACAGTGCCTTTTTTTGCATTTGCTTGACTTGTGCTTCCAAGGCCATAGTGATAAATTGGCTTTGGTTACGCGCAGCTCCTTGTGCAAGCAATGAATCGATATCGGCTTTTAATGCGGGGCTCAGGTTTACTGTGGTTTTAAAGGCGTGAGTAAAATCTAAATTTCCCATATTTATGTCCCTCAAAGTAAGGTAAATTTTTGTTCATTATATTATTTATCTTAGATAAAAATATTGCGATAGCACGTAAAACCAACATACCCAGAATCAATTTAACTTAACACCAATATATTTATGTCGTCCACTAATCCTCTGCGCCTGGGCATTCTGGGCTGTGCCAATATTGCCAAGGCCTTTGTGCGCGATGTTGCCCCCAGCAAACAGGTGAGTCTGTGCGCCGTTGCCAGCCGCGTGCTTGCCACAGCGCAAACTTTTGCCCAAGACTGCGCCCTTACTCGCGCCACATCGCATGGCAGTTACGAAGCCTTGTTGGCAGATCCCGATATTGATGCGGTCTACATTCCCCTACCCAATCATTTGCATGCCGAGTGGGCAATACGCGCGGCACAGTCGGGTAAACACATCATGTGCGAAAAGCCACTGACGCTGAGTCTGGCCGATGCGCAAGCCATGTTTGCGGCCGCAGAGAAGCACGGGGTGGTGTTGCTCGAAGCCTACCCTTATCGCTTTCAACCACAGACGAACGACCTTCTGGCTTTATTGACTCAGGACACCATCGGGCAGATACGCAGCATGCACGCCTGTTTTGGTTTTAGTCTTGCCGTGGGCACTAATAATATTCGCTGGCAACCACTGGCTGGTGGTGGTGCCTTGTTAGATGCGGGCTCTTACCCGCTTAGTCTCATTCGCCTGATCATGGGGCAAGCCCCCACACGTGTGCTTGCCGATGCCCGCTGGGCTGAAACGGGGGTAGACATTGGCATGACTGCGCTATTGCGCTATGCCGACGGTCGTCAGGCAAGCATGTCCTGCGCCATGGATGCCGCCAACCACCGTCAAGCCGTCATCAGCGGCAGCAAGGGCACGCTTGAAACCGAATACCTTAACCACACAGCGGCGGCAGGCATGAGCCATCCCTTGGGTTTTCAAGTGAGCAGCATGCGACTGCGTCGCGGGGTGGCCAATAATATTCCATTCGAGCCACTAGTCTCCGCCCCGGCAGCCACTGGCAGTGGTTTCTTATTCGCTGCAGAGGCCTTCGCTGCTCTTGTCGCCTCTAGGGACAGCGGACAACTCTCGCAAGCCAAGCAAT
>JBDKJU010000161.1:0-3996 GCA_039796435.1 Pseudomonadota bacterium
CTAGAGGTGCGGGCAGGGGAAATACACGCCATTATTGGCCCGAATGGCGCAGGCAAAAGCACTTTAATTGGCCAGATAGTGGGTGAAATTCATCCCGATCATGGGCAGGTATTTTTACTGAGACAAAATGTCTCTAAGCAAAAAGTGCATCAACGCGCTCGTAAAGGCCTGGGGCGTACCTACCAAATTACCCAAATTGTGCGTGACTTCACCGCGCGTGACAATGTCTTGCTGGCCGCCTTGGCGCACGCCCATCATACTTTTCGCTTGTTCTCTTCGCCGCACCCCGAGCTGATCGCCAAGGCCGAGGCGGCGCTTGCCAAAGTGGGTTTGTTGCCGCAGGCGGATACCCTGGCAGGCGAGATGGCCCATGGGGAGCACCGGCAATTGGAAATCGCCATGGCCGTCGTGTCGGAGCCGCGCGTCTTGCTACTTGATGAACCCTTGGCGGGCATGAGTGCGGCGGAATCTGGCGCCATGATCACCCTCTTACAGACATTGAAACAACAGACCCCCATGCTGTTGATAGAACACGACATGAACGCGGTGTTTGCTCTTGCTGACCGCATCAGCGTGCTGGTGTACGGAAAAATCATAGCTTGCGATACCCCTGAGCGCATCAAACAAAATGCGGAAGTGAAGGCGGCTTATCTGGGTGAAGAAGGGATGGTGGCCTGATGTTGAATATGCTGTTGACGGTTGACAACTTGCAAGCCAAATATGGTGCATCACAAGTGCTCTTTGAGGTCAGTTTTTCCTTGGCTGAAGGTCAGGTGATGACTTTGTTGGGAAGAAATGGCATGGGCAAAACCACCACGGTCAAATGCCTGAGTGGTCGACATCAAGCCAGCGGTGGGCGCATGGTGCTTGCTGGCAAAGACATCACCGCGGTGCCTTCGTATCTCATCGCCAGGCAGGGTTTGGGTCTGGTGCCAGAAGGGCGTTATGTTTTTCCCACTTTAAGCGTCTATGAAAATCTGGTGGCCACAGCAGATAAAAAAAATGGTGGGCAGTGGACCTTGGCGCGTGTGGAGCAGCTTTTCCCCCGCTTGGCGGAGCGGCGCAGTCAAATGGCGGGCAAGCTCTCTGGCGGTGAACAGCAAATGCTGGTGATTGGGCGGGCATTGATGACCAACCCTAAATTATTGGTGCTGGACGAAGCCACTGAAGGACTGGCCCCTTTGATTCGTGCTGAGATTTGGGCCTGCCTCAAAACGCTGAAGCACGAAGGCATGAGCATGTTGGTGATCGATAAAAACTTAGCGGCCTTAGCCCCATTGGCCGACCATCATGTGGTGCTCGAAAAAGGCCATGTGGTGTGGCGTGGCGACAGCGTGAAGCTCGCTGCCGAGCTCGCCAAGGTGGAGTCATTTCTCTCCGTATAAAAAACATTGCTGGCACGGCATTGGAGGTGCTTGACCTGCCGGCCAACACTGAGGCGGGCACACTTCTGCCACCAGTCGTGCTTCTGCACGAAGGCTTAGGCTGTGTGGCCCTTTGGCGAGACTTTCCCACGCAGTTGCATGCCCGACTGGGGTGTCGCGTGGTGGCCTACTCTCGTCGCGGCTATGGACAATCAACACCGCTCGCTGCCGGACAAAGACAAGCTCGGCACCTCTGCGTCATGCATGAAGAAGCCCAGCAAGTATTGCCTGCTGTGTGTGCCGAGTTAGGACTCGATAAACCTTATCTGATTGGGCACTCAGACGGGGCCTCAATCGCATTTATTTACGCCGCCTGCTTTCCTGAACATCTAAGCGGTATGTGCCTGATGGCCCCACATTTATTTTGCGAACCCATGTGTGTTGCTGCCATAGAGCGTGCCAAAGCTGAGTTTGAACACAGCGACTGGCCAATAAAAATGCGTAAGTACCACATCGATCCAGAGGCCACTTTTTATGCCTGGGCAGATGTGTGGTTGCATCCACGTTTTCGTGCATGGGACTTGCGTGCCTACTTGCCATTCTTGGCTGCACACTCTGATCGTATCCTCGCCTTACAGGGAGCAGAAGATCCCTATGGTACCCCGGCACACATCAGTGTGTTTGCAGCTCATCGGCTCATCGCCAACTGCCAACACAGCCCTCATTTGGAGCATCCGCTGCAGGTCTTGAACGCGCTGGAAGCCCACTATATGCGCGTTTGCGGCGAAATCAAGACCTGAGCAACTATTTTTTTCCTGCCTCTTGAGAACACAAAAAATGGGGTTATTTAGGGTGCATGCTGCTCACCACTGAGTGGTCTTTTAAAAGGAAACCTCACATGACTTATGCTTTTTATCGCCCTTTTTTTTCCACGACTGCAGAGCCCTCCATTGCCCTAAACGTCAGTGAAAATGCCAATACCTACACCGTGCGCGCGGCGCTTCCCGGTGTCGCCAAAGAACACATTGCTGTGCGCGTAGACAATGCTACGGTGCATCTTGATGTGGAATTCAAGCCTACCGTGCCGGAGGGGGCGTCGGCTTTATGGGTAGATGCGCAATATCGCCAAATCGGCAAAGCCAATCGACAGATCGAGCTACCGCAGGCAGTGGATACGGACGCAGCACAGGCTCGCTATGAAAATGGTGAACTGATTCTGAGTTTGCCCAAAAAGCAGGTAAGCAGCCAACGTCAGTTGCAGATTCAATAAGACCTGCAAGCAGAGTGCTCCTTGGTGCCAACCAAGGAGCATTTTTTATAAAAATGAACTAAAAAATGTGTGTGTCGCAAGACAGGAAGTGCGCCTAGGCTTACAATATCTCATTGCAATTACCTTTCAGCCATGAATCAAGCCACCACCACTGCAAATGCCCAAATCGCGGGCGCTGATCAAAGTGTAGACAAAATCCGCGACATACTGTTTGGCGCACAGGTTCGTTCCATCGACGATCGTATTCGACAGCTTGAGCTGTCTATTTTGGAGAAACTCAATACCCAGCTTGTCGAATTAAAAACCCATACGGACGACAGTGTCGCTGCTGTGCGCGAGCAACTCAACAAACACGAGGCTTACACCCGCACCGCGCAGAACGAAGCAGTGAGCCTGATCACCCACAACACCGCCAAGCAGTTTGAGCAGACGAAAGAACAAATGCGTCAGCAGTTTGCCAGCGCTGAGAGCCACAACAAAGAAGAGTTCGCCAAAATCGCCAAACTCTTGGCGCAGGTGGAAGCGTCGAGTGTTCCCAGAGCGCAGCTTGCGCAGTTTTTGCACACTTTGGGCAATCAACTGGTTAAACCACAGTAAATAGGCATTCCGTGTCTGAGGACCACAACGAGACCAAGCGCACACAGAACGACGCTGCTGACAGCGAGTTGGAGCAGATTCGCGCCTTGCTCCTGTCACGCTACCAACGCAAGGTCAATGACCTGAACAGCGAATGGCAGGATGGTGAGCTTTTCAAGCAACGTGTAGACGTTTCGCTACATCAGATCTTTGAACCGCAGGATCAGAACCGCCAGAAAATCAGCTTTCGCATGCAGAATAGTTTGGTGGAGAGCTTGGGCATCGCCAGCAATACTCAGCCCATACGTCTCGCCAAAAGTCTTGCTCCGGTGATTGGTCCTGCCATCACCGCGTCCATCACCCGCGCCTTGGCTGAGTTCAGACAAACCATTGACGAGATGCTCTTGCACTCGGTGTCACCAAAGGGCTTGTATTGGCGCTATCTGGCAAAAAAAACGGGTGAACCTTTTTCCCGCATCGTGCAGCGCAAGACCAAAGATTTCGGAGTGGAGTCAGTTTTTCTGGTGCACAAGATTTCGCATGTGGTGGTCACCGAACAGCACGGCAGCAAAATAGCCGAAGACCAGTTGCAGCTCAACAAGGAGTACATGAGCAGCAAGCTTGCCGAGTTGGCTGAGGTCAGCAATGTCACAGCAAACGCTTTTGAGCTCGAGCCGACCGAGTTGTATCTGCGTGACGGCAAGGTGCCTGCGCTCATGTGTTACGGGCAATATTTGAACCTCTTGTGCATACACTGGGGCGAGGCAAGTGAGGTGTTTAAAACAC
>JBDKJU010000162.1:0-5055 GCA_039796435.1 Pseudomonadota bacterium
AATCTTCCTGATACGCCTTTTCCTATGCGTGGTGACTTGCCTAAACGCGAACCAGCATGGGTAAAAGAATGGCAAGAAAAAAAACTGTACCAACAAATTCGAGAAGTATGTCAGGGCAGACCAAAATTTATTTTGCATGATGGCCCTCCCTACGCCAATGGGGACATACACATTGGCCACGCTGTCAATAAGGTGCTGAAAGACATGGTGGTGAAGTCAAAGACGATGGCTGGCTTTGATGCGCCCTATGTCCCTGGTTGGGACTGTCATGGCATGCCAATTGAAATACAAATAGAAAAAAAATATGGCAAGACTTTGCCCGTAGGGGACGTTATTGCCAAATCGCGTGCCTATGCCCATGAGCAAATTGTCAAGCAAAAAAGCGACTTCCAACGTCTTGGCGTTCTAGGTGAGTGGGACAATCCCTACCTGACCATGAATCCGGAAAATGAAGCAGAAGAGATTCGCACCTTGGCCAAGATATATGAGCAGGGTTTTGTTTTTCGTGGCCTTAAGCCGGTGAATTGGTGTTTTGATTGTGGCTCAGCCCTTGCCGAGGCAGAGGTTGAGTACGCCGATAAAATCGACACCGCCATCGATGTGGGGTTTGCGTTTATCGAGCACGATAAAGTGGCAAAGGCATTTGGCCTTAAGCAATTACCCAAAAACAAGGGGCACATTGTTATTTGGACCACCACCGCTTGGACTTTGCCGGCCAATCAGGCCTTAAATGTCCACCCTGAGGTGCATTACGCTTTGGTGGATACCGCTGATGGTTTGCTCATACTCGCAGAAGAGCGTGTGGAAGACTGCTTGCAGCGTTATCAAAAACAGGGGGAAATAATCGCCAAGTGCTTGGGAGCGGCCTTAGGTCAGATTCGTTTTCAACATCCTTTTTATGATCGCAGCGCACCGGTGTTTCTGGCGGAATATGTGACCACGGACACCGGCACTGGCGTGGTGCACTCTTCTCCTGCATACGGTGTTGACGATTTCTTATCGTGCAAGGCCAACGGCATAGCAGACGGTGAATTTCTTAATCCTGTGCTTGGGCACGGAGTCTATACGGACAGCCTGCCACTGTTTGGAGGCCAACACATTTGGAAGGCCAGCGAAGGAATCATTGAGACAATAAGGGCGAACGCTGCACTTTTCAGTGCAGAAAAATACAGCCACAGTTATATGCATTGCTGGCGGCATAAAACCCCAATTATTTATCGCGCCACCAACCAATGGTTTGCCAGCATGGACAAAACTGCGGCTGATGGTACGAGTCTGCGCGAAAGAGCGTTAAAGGCACTTGCTGTCACCGACTTTTACCCAGCTTCTGGCAAACCACGCTTGACCAGCATGATTGCAGAACGACCTGATTGGACCTTGTCACGTCAACGGCAATGGGGCGTGCCAATGGCTTTTTTAATTCATAAAGAAAGCGGTATGCCACATCCAAAGACGGTGGCACATCTGCATTTGGTGGCTGAGCGGGTGGCCCTCTCCGGCATTGAGGCGTGGCAGGACATGAGTGTCGCTGATGTGTTGGGGAATGACGCGCCAGAGCTGAACGACTACGTTAAAAACCGTGACACGCTGGATGTCTGGTTTGACTCTGGCACCACCTTTGCCACGGTCTTGCAACATACCCATAAGCAGCAAAGCCAATTTCCAGCAGACATGTATCTGGAGGGCACTGATCAGCATCGTGGATGGTTTCACACGTCTTTATTGGCGGCTTCTATGGTGCATGGTGGGGCTCCTTACAAATCCTTGCTCACACACGGTTTTACCGTCGATGGACAGGGTCGAAAGATGAGCAAATCCATGGGCAATGTGGTGGCACCGCAAAAGGTCTACGACAGCCTTGGGGCTGATATTTTGCGTTTGTGGATTGGTGCGACAGATTATTCGGGAGAGCTGCGCGTCTCAGATGAAATACTCAAACGGGTAGTGGAGAGTTATCGACGCATTCGCAACACAGTGCGTTTTTTGCTCGCCAATATTGCCGATTTTGACCTACACACACATGCAGTGCCCACTGCCGAACTGCTTGAAATAGACCGGTATGCCTTGTTATTGACTGAGCAACTACGCAGTGACTGTGCACAAGCATACGCGCAATACCAGTTTCAGACGGTCACACAAAAATTGCAAATATTTTGTAGCGAAGATCTTGGGGCGTTTTATTTAGACATTTTGAAAGACCGCCTCTACACCACTGCGGCACAATCTTTGGAACGCCGCAGTGCGCAAACCACTTTGCACATCATAGCGCAAACTTTGCTGAAGTTGTTGGCACCTATTATTTCCTTTACGGCAGAGGAGGCGTGGAAATTTCTGCGCATAAATGAATCTGTATTTTTTAGCACGTGGGAGACCAAGCTATTTGATGCCCCTGACCTTCAAGCACTGCAAAGTCGTTGGGCGGTGCTGCGTGAAGTGCGCGCCGAAGTGACCAAAGTATTAGAGCTTTTGCGTAGCGAAGGCAAGATAGGCAGCGCCTTACAAGCGCATATCCATATTGCGGCTCCAGTAGCCACTCTGCATGTGTTAAACAGTTGTGCTGATGACTTGAAGTACATCATGATGACATCGTCTTTTCAGTTGGAGGTGGCAGAGCGATTGACCATCACGGCAGAAATAAGCCGTGGCACCAAGTGTGAGCGTTGCTGGCATGTGCGTCCTGAAGTGGGGCAAGATCCCGCGCGTCCAGGACTGTGTGGACGCTGCATCGCCAATCTTTATGCCGATGGAGAGCGCCGTGCCATTGCCTAAGACGGCGACAATATTGGTACTGCTGTTGTTGGTGCTCGACCAAATAAGCAAGTGGTGGGCAAGGGCCTATTTGACGACAACAGAGGTCGTAGACATATTGCCGGTTCTGGGTCTGGTGTTGGCGTATAACACCGGTGCTGCCTTTTCGTTTTTGGCAGGGGAGGGCGGATGGCAGCGATGGTTTTTTGTGAGTCTGGCCATTGGGGTGTCTGTTTATTTGGTGATCTGGCTCAGACAAGAGAAATCAAGTTTGATACGCTTGGCGCTGAGTTTGATTTTATCCGGGGCGATTGGCAATGTGATAGACCGCATAGTGATGGGTAAAGTCACAGATTTCATACTGCTGCACTACCAAAATTTTTACTGGCCTGTCTTCAATGTTGCCGACATGGCCATTAGTGCTGGGGCCGCTATCATGTTGTGGTCAAGTTTTCAAAGTATAAAAAAATGAGTATCCTCTTAGCCAATCCCCGTGGATTTTGCGCAGGTGTCGAGCGTGCCATCAGCATGGTGAATCTTGCTTTGCAAAAATATGGAGCCCCTGTGTATGTCAAACACGAGATTGTCCATAACGTGCATGTGGTTGCCGATCTTAAAGCCAAAGGTGCTGTTTTTATTGAAGAGCTATTGGAAATACCCAAAGGCTCCGTCGTTATTTTCAGCGCTCACGGCGTGTCTCAGGCCGTGCAGGCCGAAGCCCGAGCACTGGGGCTGGAGATATTCGACGCCACCTGCCCTTTAGTGACCAAGGTCCATGTGGAGGTGCGACGTCTGCATGCACAGGGTTATCACATCATCATGATTGGCCATGCGGGGCACCCGGAAGTCGAAGGAACCATGGGGCAAGTGCAGGGGGGCGTTCATTTGGTAGAGTCACTTGCCGATGTCCATGCACTCAATTTCAATTTAAACGAAAAACTCTCTTACGTATCGCAAACTACGCTCTCGGTTGATGACACTAAGCTCATTATTGAGGCGTTAAAAGCGAAGTTTCCGCACATTGTCCCTCCGCGTAAAGATGATATTTGTTATGCAACACAAAATCGGCAGGATGCCGTACGAGCGCTCACAGCACAGTCGCAGGTAATTGTCATCGTGGGCTCTAAGACTAGCTCTAATGCCAATAGGTTGCGTGAACTGGCTGAATTAAACCAGATACCCGCTTATCTGGTGGATGATGAAAAAGAGTTGGACCCTGCTTGGTTAAAAGGCAAGGGCAATATTGGCATCAGTGCAGGGGCTTCAACACCTGAGCATTTGGTGCAGGCGGTGGCAGCAAAAGCCCAAGCCCTCACGCATAACAGTGCACCAGAAAATCTGCAAGGCATCAACGAAAATATGGTGTTTCGTGTGCCCAGCAAGCTATTAGACTAGCGTTTAAAACACTGTTGCACTGTCGAGGTGGTGACAGTGCGCACACCAGCTTGGTTGATGGTCATGATCCCGCAAGCAGAGACTGTTTGTCGTTCCGCTGTTTTGCTGGCCCCCGTATTAGGGGTTAATGTGATTAAGTAGGTGTTGGCTGTGGTGGCGCCTGCAATAGTCCAGTAGGCATCAGCATCGGTGAGTGCAGTTTTGGGTGAACGCGCAGCGCTACCGAATTTGGCTTCACAGCCAACAAAGGTGTTATTTTCGGTGTAATGCCGCTCACAAATATTGGCTACTTCATACGCTCCCGCAATTGCATCCGCACGCCTGGCGGCATCGACTTCTGGCGTATAGAGGTTATAGGCGAAGGACGCCAACACCATCACTATGCCAACTACGATGAGCAATTCAATCAAAGTAAAGCCGGTGGATATACGTTTTAGCTTATTCATATACATCTCTATCTAAGTTGGCGCCAAGCCATGCGGGTGCGGGTGCAGGCACCTGCAATCATGGTGTTGGTATTGCTGGTATTGGCTACATTGGTTTGAGAAATATTTCCAATAGAGCACTTCTTGTTGTCTGCACCAAATAAAGCTGAATTGGCAGCACTAAGGCTAAATGCTCTTGAGTCTGATGCAGCAAAGGTCACGGAGGGATCACCGATGCTGGGTGCGACTTTTTTTCCAGCTCCGGTATCGGCACCACTGATGCTGCCATCGCCGGTCAAATCCATGACAGGGTAAGAAAATTGTGCTCCGGTATCGGGGTCAAGAGCCATTAGCCAGCTTGATCCGCCAGGAGCACAGACATTACTTGCCGGCGTATAGGTATTCACAATCAATTTATCAAAGAAAATAACCGGTGCCACCACGATGCGTTCTCTGCTGTCTGGCAGATCCAGATACCAGCCTTTGC
>JBDKJU010000163.1:0-2626 GCA_039796435.1 Pseudomonadota bacterium
GTATAGGGGTATTCCTTAGTAGCGTGATAGTGGTACTGCATACGTGCCGCTCCATTCACCGTGATTAAATGTACATGTCCATGGCATTCATCAAGGTCAGCATTGGTAAGCAGCTGACCGCCCTCGCCTTGGTTGCCATACAGACCAAAGCCATCAGCAATGACACCCACCTGTAACGAATGCTGATTACCACCCGCGCTTTGATTGATGCATTTAGAAACGTCGTGATAGTGATAGTTTCCTGCGCTTTGAGGATGTCCGCCACAGCCATCCTGTACCTCGTGTGCCACGGCGTCGCGTCCGTCGGCATCCAAGGCATTGAACAAACGCGCTCCTGTGTTCATAACCCCAATAGCACCCAAACCAAGACAAGTCGGACGCGCAGCAACAACAGGGCTACTGGTTAAGTCCCAATTTATGGCAATGCTTTGGATGGCATTGGGATTTTTATCATACTGATACGCGGGGTCAGAACGAGCAATCGGAAAGTTACCCGTAGGATGATTGGGTAAACCATTACCTACAATATTTAGCAAACTGCCAATCAATGAGGTAGTAAAGCTAGATGCCCACTGCACAGAGCCCTGCACTGAGAGTTTCGCAACAGAATCCCACGTTAAACCATCTGCACTTATCCAAGGCGCTTTGCCTGGCGGATTATTGCTGGAGGGTACTGAACATGCAAACACATAGCCCACAGCAGGGCCGGCTGTAGAGATTTTGCCATCACCTAAAGGGATTTTTGATGGCTCTATGCTAGAGGACGTGCTATCAGTACATGCTGGCAAAGCAACGATTAAAGCAATTACCCAACACACCTGCCGCCACCCAGTTGACCAATAATGAAGCATCATATCCTCCGTGATTTGCAAAAAAGAGTGATTAAATTCATTCTAAGCAAGTGACCCAAGAAAACTGTGTCCCATGCGTAAAGATGCTTTAAGCCTTGCGTAAAGCGCCATTTCCTGTTTTTGTCTAACAATCAGAGACAATCAGGGGTTGTACGATAAAAACAATATTTACCCATGGCTTTGATTACTTTATTGGACGCGCAACTGGCTTTTGGCCATGTTGCGTTGCTGGATCACACTGATTTTTCGCTGGAGCTGGGCGAGCGCGTCGGCATCATTGGCCGCAACGGAGCGGGCAAGTCGTCCATGCTCAAAATTTTGGCTGGTTTTGAAAAAGTTGATGACGGGACCTTGCAATGGCAAAACAACCTGCGCATGGCTTATGTGTCGCAAGAACCCGATTTAGACCAAAATGCTACTATTTTTGAAGCAGTCAAGGAAGGTATTGCGCCGGTTATCGCCTTGATGGACGAATATATGACGGGTTTTGGCGATTTAGATGCCCTGCAAAGCCAGATTGAAGCTGTGGACGGCTGGAACTGGGAACAGCGCGTTACCGAAACGCTGCAGCGGCTGCATCTGGATGGCGATGCCATCATCGGCACGCTGTCTGGCGGTAACAAAAAACGCGTCGCTTTGGCGCAAGGTTTGGTGTCGCAGCCCGATGTACTGCTGCTGGATGAGCCGACCAACCACTTGGATTTGGACTCGATTGAATGGCTGGAGGACTTGCTGATTGCTTTCAAAGGCAGCGTCATCACCATCACCCACGACCGCAGTTTTTTGAACCGCGTTGCGACCCGCATTGTGGACTTGGACCGTGGCAAATTATTGTCCTATCCCGGCAATTTTGAGCAGTATTTGCTGCAAAAAGAAGAGCAACTGGCGCAAGAAGCCGTGATCAACGCTCGCGCCGACAAGCTGTTGGCGCAAGAAGAGGTGTGGATTCGCAAAGGCGTGGAAGCCCGCCGCACCCGCGCCACCGCCCGCATTACGCGGCTTGAGGAGCTGCGCAAAAACCGCGAGGCACGCCGCGATGTAGTCGGCAGCGTGAAAATGGACGTGGCCAGCGCCCAAAGCAGCGGCAAAATCGTCGCCGAGCTCGAAAACGTCAACAAATCGTTCAACACGCTGGACGCAGATGGCAATGTCGTTAGCACCAAAACCATCGTCAAAAACTTCACCGGTACGATTTTGCGGGGCGACAAAATTGGGCTGCTGGGCCCGAACGGCGCGGGTAAAACCACGCTTTTGAAGCTGATTTTGGGTGATTTGCAGGCCGACAGCGGCAAGGTCAAACAAGGTACCAAGCTGGATGTGGCGTATTTTGACCAAATGCGCAACAACTTGGATTTGGACGCCACATTGGAAGACTTCATCAGCCCCGGCAGCGAGTGGATTGAGATTGGCACACAGCGCAAACACGTCAAAAGCTACCTGAGCGACTTTTTGTTCAGCCCCGCGCGCGCCAATTCGCCTGTTCGGTCATTGAGTGGCGGCGAGCGCAACCGCCTGCTGCTGGCGCGCCTGTACGCCCGCCCCGCCAACGTGCTGGTATTGGACGAGCCAACCAACGACTTGGACATAGACACCTTAGAATTGCTGGAAGATTTGCTACAAAACTTTGAGGGCACTGTGTTTTTAGTCAGCCATGACCGCACGTTTTTAGACAATGTGGTGACCAGCACCATCGCCTACGAGGGCGATGGCCAGTGGCGCGAGTACGAGGGCGGCGTGCAAGACTGGCTGATGCAAAGCAAGCGGGCCAAGGAGAT
>JBDKJU010000164.1:0-2816 GCA_039796435.1 Pseudomonadota bacterium
ACTTGTTCGTCAATGGTATGAAGGCGGTTGCGTGCCACCGAAAGCCACTGATCATAAGAGCTTTGCCTGCGCGTGTCTTCTTCCTTGGCAAAGCGCTGACCGAGCGCATAAATCTCTTCCACCAGATGATTGCACACCTCTGCTGCCACCTGTGCGCTTTCATCCTCAAACTCCAGTTCAATTATGCCGTCCTTGGCCAGCGTCACACTCATGCGTTTTAGAAAGATGCGTTGCGTGGTGTCATCGTCGGTGGCCTTGTATTTTGCGGTCAGCTGAAATTGTTCAATCACTGGTTCAATAACAGCCCTGCTTCTGAGCAGGGCGATATACAACTCTGCCGGATTTTTGATGCTCAAGGCACTGCCCAGGATAGTGCCGGTGTTGTCTAGCTGATTGGTCTGAATAATATTTGCCTGCGGTGGCAGGAGGCGTGCATGGCCCCGATAGAGTTTGGGCGAGGCGGCATTGAAGACTGCCGCCACCAAAACCCCAACCAGCACATACAAAGTCAAAATCAGGACTTCTTTTTTGTACTGCCGCATTAGCCTCAGCACACTGCTCATAGTCCGCTTAATATCTTGAGACCAGCAAGGCCAAGGCCAAATTGATACAGTATCTGCGTCCAGTCTTTCAAAGACTTGGTCCACGATATCTGCTCTGGGCGCTCTGGAATAATAAAGGTGTCGCCTGGCAGTACGGGGATGTCCTCATAGCGTGCGAACAACCAGGAACTCGACAGCAGCCTGACCGAACCATCTGCCCGCAATACATAAACACCAGCAGTGTCAGCATAGCGGCTTGGCCCGCCCGCCATCACCAAATAATCATTAAATCCCTTGGTCTCGCTATAGGCGTAGGTCCCCTGATTCGTCACCGCTCCTATCACATGCACCATGTTAGATTTTGCTGGAATGTACAGAGCATCATTATCTTCTAGATTCAGTTTAGGCAATTGCTCTGCGTCACGCGCCGCCACCGGCACATTCAACAACAAACGACCGGAAATGGCAATGCCTCGTAAACGCTGTATCAGGGCCTTTAAATTTTCTGACTCAGCGGGCACGGCCAGCGCGTCTTCCTGGCTGGCGGCATTGCGGGCTCGTCCAGCGTTATAGCGTAAAAAATCACGATCCAAACGGTCGACAAATTCATTAAACCGCTGCTGCTGCGTTCTGCGCACACTGTCACGCACCAGCTCGGCCCCAAAGAGATAGGCATCAGTGGTTGGCCCACCGGCTTTGCGCAACAGGTCATGAATGGTGTCATCATGATTCATGGTGTAAAAACCCGCCCGCACCACCTCACCTTCGATTTTGACCCACTTGCTGCGCGCCCGTGTCGGTAGACGCATATCGTCTTTACTGAACACTGTAATCACATCATCCTCAGCCAAGAGCATGTTGTCTGGGCTGTTGGGGGTTTGTATGGCGTTCTTCAAATTAAACGGGATAATGGCAGTGCGCATCTCCGCCTGATCTAAGCGTTCTATCGACGCATAATCCCAGTTGATTTCTGGAAAGTTGTTGCGAATATTCGGGGTCTCTTTCGCTGCGGTCAAGAGCTCATTGTCAGCCCGATTTTTACTCAACCAGTATTGCGGATGAATGAGATCTTCAACCTTGGTGATCACATCTGACACACGCATTCCCGACCAATACACTTTGCGGATGGGCAGAGCCACATGTCCCTTGACGGTCACACTTTTTTGCACGCGATAGGACCTTGGATAGACTTGGATGACATCCCCGTTTTGCACTTGAAAATCCTGCCAGCGATCGCTCAGTTCCACCTTCAATAATTGCCGCGACTCTTCCCCATAATTGCGCTCAATGATCACCTCTGACAATTTGGCGATATTGGCGAACCCCCCCACCAAGCGCACAATCTCCGCCAAATTACTGCTCTCAGTAATCTCCACCAGTCCACCCTGTTTGACTTGTCCGCCAATGGCCACCAGGCCCGACTGCGCCGGGTAATGAATGACATCACCTGTATAAATAGGGATATCTTTATTCAACTCGCCGCGAAACAAAATATCATACAAATCGGCGGTGGTCACCACCTTACCCGCCCGTCTAAGCTCTATTTTTCTGGCGCTACCCGTGGCGGAAGGCCCCATGCTCAGTAGTATCGCTTGGTAAAAAGTGGCGTGCGGTTCCAGTTGTATCGTGCCGGGGCGTTTGGCAAAGCCAGTCACGTGAATATTACTTGATCGATGGGCACCAATTCGAATCAGCAACTCAAAATTTCTGTACTGCTTTTCCAAGGCCCGCTTTATTCGCTCACTGAGTTCGGCATGCGTGGCATTGAACACCGGAATTTTACCCACCCGTGGCACATAAAAATTGCCCTGTAAATCCACTGCAGTGGTGTAGTCAATATCCACCTGCCCCCAAGCCAAGATGGAAATGTGGTCCCCAAGTCGCACGCGATAGTCTGCCGGCAGGGCCATGGGGTCACTGAATTTATAAGGCGCACCATTTAAATAGTGTTCATGTATGGGCTCTAAAGGAATGCCGTATACCGCCTCGGCAATGGTTTGCAAACTCTGTCTGGGATTTTTGGTTTTTGCAGGTGGCGGTGCGGGTGCCGGCCCATGCCCTCCGCCACCGCCATCTTGATGTAATTTATTCTCAATTTTGGTCTCTATTGAAGTAGACAGCTTCAGATCTTGTTTGGGGCTGGGACGTTCGATGATTTGCACAGAAGGGGTAGGGCTCACTTGGCGGGGGCCGAAGAGATCCTTTGCTTTATCCAAATTCTGTAATGCGCCTAGTGGAGAGCCTGTATCAGATTGCGCAACAGCTAATGTCAAA
>JBDKJU010000165.1:0-6343 GCA_039796435.1 Pseudomonadota bacterium
CGCCACATCAGGGCATTGTCCGTGGGTCTGGTAACGGCACGCGGGGTGTTTAAATGATCGGCGTGAATGTGGTAGACATCGGTGGCCTGAGTGGCTGTAGTGGGTGTGCTGCTCGCGGCCATGGGGGCGCTGGCTTTGCGCTTGAGCAGGGCAATGGGCTGATCGTCCAGCCACACATACTCTTGTATGGCCTTACCTGCATTGGTGCCACTTGCACCACTGGCACCAATGCCTTCGTACTCGCCCATCAAGCGTCCTTGTTCATCGTACACGTACAGTGTAATACCTTGCGCACTCTACAATAACCCGATGTTGCGCAGCAAGTATTTCTGGTGGGGCTTAACACTTTTGGCCAGCGGGTTGACCTGGTGGGCCTATGGTCAACACACGCTGTTATTTCAGTGGGTGAACCAGCTTTTATGTGCCTAAACATTCATGCGGCGGTGATGGCCACCTGACAGTCGTAAAACGTGGCACCACGGCCAATATCGGTCAAGTGCTGTGGCGTGAGGGCATTGATGTTTTGTCCATCGGGAGACAGGCTGCGCCACCAGATCGACAAGGCCGTCAATACGCCCTGACGGGTGGTGTCGCTGATTTTTGCTTTCAGCTTGACCTTGCCTCGGGCATTGTGCACCTGCACCCAGGCGCCGTCCTCAATGCCGTAAGTGGCCGCATCCACAGGGTGTACCATCACTTCAGGGGCAGCAAGCGGGGTCGTGAAGCGTGTCATGTTGGCAAAGGTGCTGTTCATGAAATCATGCGCCGGCGGGGTGTTCAAAGACAAAGGGTATTGCCCACACAAAAGCGCGTCGCTGGCTTCCAAGGGGGCCACATAGCTGGGCAATGGGCTTAGGCCCATGCGCTCGGCCTTGGTCGAATACATTTCGCACTTGCCGCTTTCCGTCGGGAAACCGCCTTGAGCAAAAGGGGCCTCCGGCAGTTGCATGTGCACGAAGCCCTTGTCTTTGAGTTCGGCGAGGCTGCTGTCTATCAGCTTGGGGTCTTGCCAGTCAAAGGCTTTGCGCACCAAGCTTGCATCACTTTCATACAGCGCGGGGTGGGTTAGGCCCAAGGCTTGGGCCAGCTCTCGAAACACGCGGGTGTTGCGCCGACTCTCACCCACGGGCGCAATCGCCGCGTGATTAAAGAGCACAGAGCTGTGGCCATAACTGCGGTGGATGTCCTCGGCCTCCAGAAAGGTGGTGGCCGGCAACACCAAATCGGCAAACTCAGCGGTGTCGGTGATAAAACAATCATGCACCACGGTGAACAGGTCATCGCGCTTAAGGCCCTTGATGATTTGGTTATTGTCCGGAGCCACCGCAGCCGGATTGGCGTTGTACACGTACAGTGCCTTAATGGGCGGCGTCAAAGTGGTCAAGGCCTCGCCCAACTGCGACATGTTGACCATGCGTGGTTTGGGCGTGGGCATAAGTTCTGGCATTTGCATCAAGGCGTTTTGCAGGGGGTACCAACCGCTAGAAGACAGCAAACATCCTCCCGAGCGTTCACGCCAAGCCCCGCTAAAAGCGGGCAGGCAGCTGATCGCGCGCACGGCGTTACCACCACCGTGGTGGCGTTGCAAACCGTAGTTCAAGCGAATAAAACTCTTGCGGGTGGCTCCATAACGTGCGGCCAGGCTTTCAATTTGCGCCACGCTAAGCCCTGTTATTTCAGCGGCTTTTGCGGGCGACCAAGCCCCCACCATGGCCTTCATCTCCTCGCTCCCCAGACAATACTGATTTAAATAATCTTCATCGGTTTTGCCATCGCGCACCAAGCAGTGCATGAGGGCAAAGGCCAAGGCCGCATCGGTTCCTGGTTTGATGGGCAGCCACTCATGACATTTTTCAGCACTGCGGTTTTTATATGGGTCGATAGAAATTAGGTACGCCCCACGCCGCTTGGCTTCTTGCACGCGCGACCAGAAATGCAAGTTGGAAGTCACCGAATTGGTGCCCCATAAAATCACCAGCTCGCTGTCCACCACCTGTTCCATGTGGGTGCCCACGGTGTTGCCAATGGTGAGTTTGATGGCCTCACCGCCAGCGGCAGAGCAAATGGTGCGGTCGAGTTGCGACGCGCCCAGGGCATAAAACAGACGATGCCCCAAGGAGGCGTAATGCAGGGCGCCCAGATGCCCGGCGTAGGAGTAGGGCAAGATGGCTTCTGCGCCGTGTTGCTGGCTGATGTGCTTAAAGCGCGTGGCAATCTCGGCGTAGGCCTCTTCCCAAGAAATGGCCTGCCATTGCGGTTTTTCGGCTTTGCTGTTGATGCGCTTAAGTGGGGTGCGCAAGCGCTCGGGGTGGTAAGTGCGCTCAAGATAGTGCGCCACCTTATTGCACAATTTGCCTGCCGTGCTTGGGTGGTCTTCTGCACCGCGCAGGTCCACGGCCTTGCCATCCACCACCGTGGTGACAATGGCGCAGGCATCGGGGCAGTCGTGTGGACAGGCTCCTTTGATTTTTTGTTCCTCAAACATAATCCACCTCTTTAATAGCGATGCCCTTAAACATGGGCAAGTCTTCCTTGTCGAAGGCCAACTCGGGCTCGGCCTGGTCTGCCTGACCTAGGGCAAAGTCAAACAAAGCGGTGTCCAGCAAATGACTGGGCACCACATTGCCCAGAGCGCGAAAGATGCTTTCGATACGGCTGGGGTTGTCCTTCTCCCAGGCTTTCAGCATCACCGTCATGGCGTCGCGCTGCAGGTTGGGCTGTGCTCCGCACAGGGTGCAGGGAATAATGGGAAAGGCGCGCTCGCGGCTGTATTTTTCAATCTCATGTTCGCGCACAAAGGCCAAGGGACGGATCACCACATGCGCCCCGTCATCGGAACGCAACTTGGGGGGCATGGCCTTTAGCTTGCCGCCATGAAACAGATTCAGAAAAAAAGTCTCCACGATGTCATCACGATGGTGGCCCAAGGCAATCTTGTTGCAGCCAAGCTCACTGGCCGTGCGGTACAAAATGCCGCGCCGCAAACGCGAGCATAGCCCACAAGTGGTCTTGCCCTCTGGCACCACGCGCTTGACGATCGAATAAGTGTCCTGCTCAACGATGCGAAAACTCACCCCCAGTTGCTCAAGATATCGGGGCAATACCTCTTCAGGAAAGCCCGGTTGTTTTTGGTCAAGGTTCACCGCCACCAGAGAAAACTCAATCGGCGCGACTTGTTGCAAAGCCAGCAACATGTCGAGCATGGCGTAGCTGTCCTTCCCGCCAGACAGGCAAACCATGATTTTGTCACCAGCGGAAATCATCTCATAGGCACCCACGGCTGCGCCAACGATGTTGCGCAAGCGTTTGCCGTGTTTGGAAAGTGTAAAAGGCAAAGGGGGGCGGGAGAGGGAGGCAGACATGACTACATTTTAATTTCTGCCAGTCATTTACTCAGATTTACCCGACCCACCACAGACCTGCCCTGCATCAGCGAGACACCACAGCAATTAGCCGTTTTTCACTAGCCCATTTTGGGGATTGACTTAAATGCTGGCCCGGCCTAAGATGGAACGTTTGAATGCAAAAAAGAACCTAGGAGAGCCTGTGCCGAAGCAGACAAAAAAACCCACTACCCTTAACGCTGTCAGCAGTCGTGGGCGAAGCAAAGCCACCGCCAGGCCCTCTTCGAATGCGGACCAACACCGCTCATCGCCAAGCGGAAACACCACCACCCCAACGGCCTTACCCGAACTGCGCATCGCCGGGTTCATCGCGCTAGACTCTGCTGATCTTGGCCACTCTGCTGTGGTTGACGCAGAGCGAGGTGCGTCAGCCCGGGCGACAGAGTTTTCGCTCAAGGCCCGCTATCAAGTAGGCACAAAGGCAGAGGCAAGAGGATCTCTCACCACCGACCTGCAGCCCTCAAACCCAGAGCTTGTGCTGGGCCGCCAAGAGGTGGTGTTGCTCGACTTGCGCAATGGACAGCGCGTGTTGATGCGTGCCGACACTTTTGCTGACCACTGCTTGCGCCCAGTGGGCACTTCGGCAAGCCAATCTGTTGAGCAAGTCGAAACACAGCCACTGCTGGCCCTGGCCCCAAGTCTTATGTCCGGGTCCGAGCGCTCGCTCAGTTTCAATCTACTCACTGGTCTTGCCGTTGTCGATGTGCCTTTGGCAGAAAAATCGGCCGAATTTATTGCCAAAAAGTGGGACCACATTTGGGACAATCCACGCGCGGTGTATCAACTCGATCTGTCAGACACGCAGTACCACAGCAACCCCACACTAAGCCCCATAGACCAGAGCAAGCCCTTTCTGGTGCTGGTGCATGGCACCTTTGTTAATGGCTACAGCAGCTTTGGCAAACTGTGGGGAACAGCGGCAGGCGAGCAGCTGCGCCAGCGTCTGCTCGCGCATTACGGCCAACAGGTGTGGAGCCTGGAGCATGCCACTCTGAGCGAATCGCCGGTGCAAAACGCCATCACTTTGGCACGTGCTTTGCCGCCAAACAGCAGCATCGACCTGATGACGCATTCGCGCGGTGGTCTGGTGGCGGAGTGTCTGCTCTTGGGTCAGGCGCAGTGTGATGGGCTGAGCATGGATGAGCTGATTCGTTGGTATTTTGAGACCGACAGCAACATCAACTTTCACCCGCAAATCAAGCAAGACAAGCAACGTCAAGGCTATGCCACTCTCGCCAACGAGCTGCGCGAACTGGTGCTCTTGCTCAAGCAAAAAAATATCCGTGTGGGCAGCATGGTGCGCGCAGGCTGCCCCAGCATGGGCACTTCTCTTGCCTCTGGGCGACTGGACAACATGCTGCAATTGGTGGACGAAGTGTTGAATCGTTTTCAAGCCTGGCCTGCTCACATTGCCAGTGAGGTGGCCGGCATGGCCGCCGCTTTGGTGGCGCAAAAGGCCAATCCGGTGGTCCTGCCAGGCGTGGAGGCGATGATTCCGGGCTCTGGCTTGGTGCGCTTCCTCAATGACCCACGCCTCAGTGTGCAGAGCCATTTAATGGCCCTGTCCGGCGATGTCCGTCTGGCGCTTAACTGGCAGCTGCCGGCCGTGCTGCTCAGCGATCGTCTGTTTGCCTCTGACCATGATTATGTGGTGAACACCCCCGCCATGTATGCTGGCATTCAGCGTCTCGGGGCAAATAAAAAATATGTGTTCGACCGGGGTGAGACCATCAATCACTTCAGTTATTTCAACAACAGCCGTTCGGCGCTGGCGGCCGAGGTCATGCTGACCCGTCCCGCCGAACTGCATCCATACGAGGACATTGTCGCCAACCTAAGTCAAGAGCCTGCCCGTGGTGCTCAAGCGGTGTCCACAAAAATTGCCGTGCGCCCCGAGCTCTTGCTGATCCCTGGCATCATGGGCAGCGAGCTCAAGAAAGCCGACAAGGTGCTGTGGCTCAGCACCCTACAGCTTATGCGACGCGGTCTTGACAGCATTGCCATCGGCGAGAAGAACATCAGCGCCGGCCAAGTGCTTGCCGACTACTATGCCGAGTTTTTGAGCTACTGTGCCGAGCATGCCAATGTCGAGAGTTTTCCTTATGACTGGCGCCACTCGGCCAAAACTCATGTTGTCGGACTGACACAAAAAATCGAAACCCAACTCCAGAGAGCCGAAGCACAAAAACAGCCGCTGTGGTTGGTGGCGCACTCCATGGGCGGGCTTTTGTTATTGCATGCTTTCGCTGCCCGGCCCGAACTGATGTCACGAATAAAAGCCTTGCCCAACAGCCGCATACTCTTTTGTGGCGTGCCGGCGTATGGTTCGTTTGAGGCGGCAGCTTGGTTTTTTGGGGCCAATCCCACGCAGATGTTGCTGAATTTTGTCGACAGCCAAGAGGACGTCGCCAACACGGTGAAAGACTTTCAAAGTCTGGCTGACTTAATGCCGCACGCGGATAACGACTCAGCGCAATTTTTTCAGGCGAGCTACTGGCAAGACCTGCAAGCACAAATCAATATTAATTTGCCAGGCCTCAGTCAAGAGCGCTTGAACGAGGCCTTAAGCAATCATGTCGTGCTGGGTAATTTGGGTCTAGGCCTCGACCGCAGCCTGATGTTCAATGTGGTGGGGCAGGTGCCGGAAACCCTGGCGGGCTTTGCCATTGCCGAGGTAGCTGTGCAAGATGCTGGCAATCGCTTCCTGCAAAAGCAACTCAAATGCAGTTACAGCGCCAGAGGCGACGGCACGGTCTTGTGGTCGCATAGTCTGGGCAAGCATCTGCCCAGCATCCGCTTGCCGGGCGTGCTGCACAGTCATTATTTTTCCGACACCGACCTGTATCCGGATTTTTTGCATCTGCTCTCCACCGGGCAGACCCAAGGCAGCATGAGTCTTATTCCCGGTCTTGACGACATGGCCCACAATAGTCGCTCGG
>JBDKJU010000166.1:0-5821 GCA_039796435.1 Pseudomonadota bacterium
ACTGCCTGCAATGGCAGTACGGAATTTATTCATGTCGTTTCGCTCCTAGGCTGATTGTAGTGAATTAAACTTGGTGCAACATGACTTATAAATTCTTCATTTGCTTGTGCTTGGGGTCCGCTGTGCTTGGTGCACAGGGGCTTCCTGTGAACTCACTGAGCAATCCGCAGCATCGCGTGGCTTATCAGACCATGGCGACCATGGCGGTGTTGCAGGCAGAGCTGGCTTTGCAGCGGGATGATGTGACGGCGGCTCTGGCTGCTTTGGCGCAGGCTGTACGCATCAGCGATGATCCAGTGGTGGCGCGCAGGGCCACAGAGATTGCTATCCAGGCGGGCAATGAAGAGGCCACCGTGGCCTTTGCCAAACGCTGGTTATTGGTGTCAAGTGCTGAAGTGGACAAAAATGAGGCGCGCGGAGTATTGGCCAGCGTGGTGTTTCAGCAAAGTGATGCGGATGTGATTGCACAAGAGTTGCTGGCTTTGTTGCCGCAAGTGCAGACCGACACCGGCGAGATGGCTCCACTGCGCGAGCGTGCCTTGGCTGATTTAATGCGTGGACTTTTGCGTGGCAATCGCCCAGAGCTCTTGGTGCGTGTGGCCGAGAAGATGGCACGTCTTGAGAAGACCAATGCCGGAGCTTATTTTGGCTTGGCGGTGGCGCAATACGCTTGGGAGCGCCAGATTCACACAGCCCCCAAGACATGGCTGAAAAAGAGTGCTGGCAAAATCAATTACGAATCCATACACAAAAATATGGACACCTGTCTGGCTTTGCGGCCAGAGTGGGCCGAAGCTGCGGCGCTCAAAACCGAATTATTGTTTGACGAGGATCCACAGTCTATTTTCGCCGAGACTTTTGCCACTGCCTATATTGCACGCCACCCCAAGGCTTGGCCAGTGCATAAATTTTTAGCCGGCATGTTGTATGAGCAAAAAAAATTCACTGAGTCACGCACTGTGGCCAAAGCCGCCATTGCATTGGGTTCGCCCTCGGCGGGCGATGACACCACGCGCAATCAGATCAATGATTTGAAGTTGCAGGCCGCCTTTTCAGCCTTGGCGTTGCGAGAGTTCGTGACCGCTGAGTCCGAGTTACAGACCTTGCTGACTGACGTAAGTTTAAGCAAAAGCAAAAACCGCATTCGTCTGCAATTGTCTTACCTCTACGAAGCGCAAAAAAAGTGGGACAAGGCGTTAGAGGTATTGCAGCTCGTAGAGCCTGATAGTGAGCAGTGGCGCGAGGCGCAGCTGCGCACTGCCAGTCACTTGGGGCGTTTGGGGCAAGTTGAAGCAGCTCTTGATTTGCTGGAGCAGTTAACGCCTGAAAACAATGAACAGGCCATAGAGTTGGTGCAACAGAAAGCCGCGATTTTGAGCTCGGCCAAAGAGTACCAAAGGGCTTTTGATGTGCTTGAAAAGGCCATAAAGGCCACAACAAAGATCAAGCCAGTGCCTGAGTGGTTATATGATCAAGCCATGCTTGCCGACAAGCTCAAGCGCTATGAACACATGGAGAGATTGCTCAAACAGGTGATAGATCTGCAGCCTGAAAATGCACATGCACACAATGCCTTGGGGTACTCATTTGTGGAGCGCAACATTCAGCTGGCAGATGCCACGCGCCTGCTGGAGCATGCCTATGCTCTGGCACCCCGTGATCCGGCCATCATTGACAGCATGGGCTGGTTGCGTTTTCGTCAGGGGCGTTTAGCCGAGAGTGAAAAGTTATTACGTGAGGCCTACGCATTGTTTGATGACTCCGAGGTGGCGGCCCATCTTGGCGAGGTCTTGTGGCTGAATGGCAAAAAAGAAGAGGCCCGAAGCATTTTGCAAGAGGGCTTGAAAAAAGAGGCCAATGCGCCGGTGATACTGGAAGTTCAGCAACGTTTGCTGAAGTGAGGCCTAATCTTTTTTTTGTGCTGCTGCAGTCCTTGCTGCTGCTCTTGTCTGCTTGTCAGACGACGAGCAAAGTGACGCAAGCTGCGCAGGGTTCGCAGGGTCCACAGAGTCCAGTTGAGTTTGCCTTGCAGGCACGCTTCAGCGTGGTGGCCGAGGGCAGGGCGCAGCAGGGGAGCTTGTATTGGCGTTACGCAAAAGAGTCTGAGCAAATCGAGGTGTCAGGGCCTTTGGGGCTGAATCTCATGCGCGGAGAGCGTCATCAAGGCGGGGTGTTTCTGACTTTGCTTGGCGGCGAACAGAGGAAGGCTGCGTCCTGGGAGACTGCCTTTGCTGACCTCTTGACGGTGTCTTTGCCTTTTAGTCAAGCCGCGCAATGGCTGGTGAGCCCAGAAGATCAGATCCATGCAGGAGAGTGGCAAGTGCACATCACCAAACGCGATGCACGTGGCCGCCCCATCGCGCAAGTGTGGCGACAGACAGGGGCATCTCCTATTGAGCTGAAGCTCTTTATTGATGAGTGGGAATAGGCATGGACATCTTGCAAGACTTGCCTTCACCCGCCAAGCTCAATCTGTTTTTGCATATTGTCGGAAGACGAGCTGATGGCTACCACCTGCTCGAAAGCGCCTTTGTATTTCTGCGCTTTGGAGATCTCATCACGCTTCGGCTCAGACAGGATGACCATGTGGTTCAAACTGTGCCCATCGCCGGCGTGCCCGCAGAGGCCGATCTCTGCGTGCGCGCGGCACGTTTGTTACAGACACACACTGCTTGCCGCCTAGGGGTGGACATTCGTGTGCAAAAACATATTCCCCAAGGGGCGGGTCTGGGCGGGGGCAGCTCCAATGCAGCGACGGTCTTGCTTGGTTTGAACCGCCTTTGGGGTCTTGATTTGCCACGCTCGCAATTGATTGCTTTAGGCTTGCAGCTGGGGGCGGATGTGCCATTTTTTATTCAAGGACAGAATGCCTTGGTGCGTGGGGTGGGGGAAGAGTTCACCCCGCTTGATGTGCCGTGTCGAACACTTGAGCTTTTATTTCCACAGGAGCATGTGCCTACCCCGGTGATTTTTCAGGATGCCTTGTTGCCTAGAAACGATGAGCGTCTGAGTGGCTCGGCCTGGGCGACAGGACATGGCCGCAACAGCATGGCGAGCGTGGCACGCCGTTTGTATCCGCAGCTAGATGCTTGTTTGACCGCAGTACCGGAAGCACGCATGAGTGGTTCTGGGGCCACCTGCTTTCGCTGGCAGGCTCTGTCTGCCTTGCCCGCTAATGTTGCGAAAATCGCAACAATTATTCTTCCGCAGCACCCATTAAAACCGTTTTAGAATACACTTTTAACAAGGAACCTCCACTATGTTTCGTACTTTTCTCTTATTATTGTCCGGCGTTGCATTGATGGGCACTGCGCAAGCGCAGATGAAACCTGAAGATGCGATCAAATACCGCAAAGCTGCTTTCTCGCTGTTGGGCTACAACATCGGCAACATCGGTGCCATGGCACAGGAGAAGCGCCCGTACAACAAAGACGAGGCTGCCAAGCTTGCTGCCAATGCAGAAAAAGTTTCCGCCATGGCGTTTGATTTTTTCACCCCGGGCTCTGACAAAGGCGATACCAAGGCCAAAGCCAACATCTGGGCTGAGATGGACAAATTTCAGGCTGGTGGCAAGAAAATGAACGAAGAAGTGGCCAAGCTCGCCATGGTGGCTAAAAACGGCGATCTGGCTGCCTTGAAAGCCCAAATGGGTGAAGTGGGCAAGACCTGCAAAGGCTGCCACGACAACTACAAGAATCAGTAATTGGACAAGCTCATCAAGGTGTGGGATCTGCCCACCCGACTGTTTCACTGGAGCCTCGTGCTATTGATGTTGGCAGCGGTAGTCACCATCAAGTTAGGGGGCAGTTGGATGGCGTGGCATGAACGCTGTGGTTATGCCATCATCACCTTGATGATTTTCCGTATTCTCTGGGGCCTGTGGGGAAGCCAAACTGCGCGTTTCAGCGATTTTGTGCGCTCTCCCTTGGCCGTGCTGCGTTACCTCAAAGGTCAGGCCAGTACTACGCCTGGGCATAACCCTTTGGGGGCCCTGTCGGTGCTTGCCATGATTGCGGTGGTGTTGTTGCAAGGTCTCACAGGCTTGATTATTGATGATGAAATTGCCACGCGTGGCCCACTTGCCGACAAAGTGCCAAACGCCTGGGTCAGCATGGCCACCACCCTGCACCGCATCAATGAAAAGGTGATTTACCTGCTGGTGTTTATGCACCTTGGGGCAATTGTGTATCACCGCAAAAAGGGCCACCGTTTACTGCCAGCCATGTGGCATGGTAGGGCTTCTTCTTCCCATCCGCAACCGCGCATTGCCTCTGTGTGGCTGGCCACCCTTACCTTACTGGTCGCTGCTGTCGCCGTGTATGTTTTGGTGGTGGTGTACGCCACGCGTCAGTAATACACAACTGCAAAAGCCGCAGAACAAGGCACTGGCTTATTGGTTCGTTTTTGCTGCACACCGGTAGGATCATGCTCAGCCACGTTCAGCTACGTTTAGGCGGTGATTTGCCCGAAGGTAGGGAAATCACAGCAGGCGCGATAAATCTCAATTTAATTAAAATAAGTTTCAAAAAATAGCAGATTTTGGGTTTTATATATTCTTATATCGGAATATAATGATTAAATGAGTTCCGAACTAAACCCAGTTTTTGAATCTGTCTCACGTTATTTTGCGCTCTTGTCAGAGCCCATGCGCGTGCGCTTGCTGCATATCTTGTGTGATGGAGAAAAAAGCGTGAACGAAATCGTGGCCGCAGCTGAGTCTCCGCAACCAACTGTTTCAAAACACTTGAACTACCTCGCCAATGCCAAAGTGCTGGGCCGCAGGCGTGAGGGGACACAGGTTTTTTATCAGATCGCCAACCAAACCATGGTGCAGCTTTGCCGTACAGTGTGCGTGCATATCGCGGCCGAAATGGATGAAGCCAGCAGCAATAAAAGCCAACAAGAAAATTTGCTGGCCCTCATGCCCGCTGACAATGAAAGCCTTTACACCAAGACCCACCATGTTTAATCCTTTAATACGCAAGGCCCCAGAGGGCTTTCTTTCCCAAGCGCAGATAAAAGAGCTTAGCTCTGGTCGTCGCGGCTTCCTCGCCGCTGCATACACCGCTGCTGCTGCCCTCGGTGTGCCCTCGCTAAGGGCCGCAGATGACCCGGCCATCATGAATCTGCCCGCCCACAGTCTTAGCCTGGGCAAACCAGTGGCCAGTGACGGTTACGGCATGCCTTCGAAACATGAGGCCAATCTACAACGACGTGAAAGCCCTGGCCTCACACGCGTGGGGCAGGCATCGGTGTCGTTTTGCCCTTTGCAGGGGCTGTTTGGCATCATCACACCGAATGGCTTGCATTTTGAGCGCCATCATCAGGGCTGGTCAGAGGTAGACCCGGCGCAGCATCGTTTGATGGTGATGGGCATGGTGGCCAAACCGACCGTGTTCACCATGGAAGATATTTTGCGCCTGCCCTCGGTATCGCGCATACATTTCTTGGAGTGTGGCGCCAACACCGGCATGGAGTGGGGCAATGTGGCCGTGCCCACGGTGCAATACACTCATGGCATGTTGTCGTGCTGCGAATACACTGGCGTGCCCCTTAGTTGGCTGCTGGATGCCTGCGGCGCAGACTGGAAGAACGCCAAGTACGTGCTTGCAGAAGGCGCGGACGGTTCTAGCATGACGCGCACCATCCCCATGGCCTTGATTCTGTCAGGGGAGGTCATGGTGGCCTACGGCATGAACGGCGAGATGCTGCGCCCGGAAAACGGCTATCCCCTGCGCCTGGTGGTGCCGGGCGTGCAGGGCGTCTCCTGGGTGAAGTATTTGCGGCGCATCGAGGTGGGTGATCAGCCTTATGCCAGCAA
>JBDKJU010000167.1:0-6340 GCA_039796435.1 Pseudomonadota bacterium
CCCAGGCGTACCGGCGGCGCCCACCCTGATCTGGTCAGAAGACTTTCAAAATTTGCCAACCCCGAACAACACCATGGGCGGCGTGGACCTGTTGTCCTATACGGGCTTGCAGACCAACTACACTGCCGATCCCGCATGGCGGGTGACCGCCCCCAACACCTGTAATGGTCTCATTACCGCAGCCAATCTCAACACCAACGATGCGGCTTCGATTGCGAACTGACATCCTAGTAATACTGCCAGCGGAACCGGGGGCTGGAACAGCATACAGCAGTTGGCGCAGATCATAGGTACCTTTAATGGCATGACGACTCCAGGGAATAATTACTCGGTAGCCGCCTTTACCAATGGCGCAGATCCAAGTACCGGCATCATGCTAAGAACCTTGACCAATATCACTTTGGCAAGCAGTAATCGCTTTATCACTGGCGCTATCGATGTGGCGGTGAAAAACTGTCAGGCAAATCACCCTTTGCTGACTTTCTCTCTGGTCGATGCTGTTAACGTCGAAACCCCCTTAGGTGGGTCGGCTATTGATGTGTGTCTCTCTGGGGGAGCAGTTACCGCACCTGCCCTTGGCGCAGCAGGGGCGATCACACAGAACGCAACAGTGGGACGCTACACCTCACCGGGGGCCATACTGTACGGCGGTGCCACAGTTGGTTATGTGGTGAGAAATACACAGGCCTCTGGCACGGGTAATGACGCGGCCTTTGACAATGTGCAGCTGCTGGACGTGACCCCCACGCTGGACAAAGCCTTTTCTGTCTCGCCTATATCAGTGAATGGCACCTCTGCCTTGGTGTTTACCATCACCAACACCTCAGAGCTCAACGCCAAAAATGGCTGGACGTTTATCGATACCTTGCCCGCGGGCCTGACCATCGCCAGCCCGAATGGACTGGTCAACGGCTGCGGCACCACGGCAGTCAGCGCTCCGGCCGGCGGCAATACCATCACCGTCACGGCAGGTAATTTGAGTTCCGGAACCGCTGCCTGTAATATTCAGGTCAACGTGACTGCAGGCGCAGTCGGCTCATATACTAATGGCCCAGGCAACATCAGCAGTTTGGTGGGCCTTAACCCACCACAAAATGCCACCTTGGTGGTCGCCATGTCTGACATGATCCCCTCATTGAGCGGCATGCCAACCAGTGCAGAGGTCGGTGTACCTTATTCCGGCAGCTTCACCTGCACCAACACCGCACCTGCAGCAGGTGCAGCAACGGCAGCCGCCTCAGTCGGCACCACCTGCGCGATTAGTGGCTTGCCAGTAGGCGTTTCGGTGACGAGTTGCTCACCTACGGTACCCACCACTGGCACCGTGGCCATTGGCGCCGCCATCACCTGTACCGTGGGCGGCACGCCCACCACGGCAGGCACCTCCAACCTGACCCTCACCACCGGCGCAGTCAATGACGTCAATGGCGGCACCACCAGCGGCGGCAACAACAGCGTCACCGGCACGATCAGCACGATAGCACCTGATGTCATTACCTCGGTGACCCTATCACCAGGCGCTGTGACTCAGGGCAGTCCGGTGACGGCAACCGTGCAGGTCAGTAATATCGGCGCAGGCGTTGCATTGAATACGACCGTGACCCTGCAATTACCGGTGGGTTTACTGGGTGTCACCGCCAGCAATGGCGGCGTGTATAACCCGGCAAATGGTCTGGTTACCTGGCCAGTGGTTGCAAACATACCTGCCAACACCCTTGCTGCCCAAACTTATACCGTGGTATTTACCCCTGCAGGCACTGGTGCAGTCAATGTGCAGAGCTCGGCCTCGGTGCCAGGCGGTGAAACCTCCACGGCAAATAATCCGGGTAATGCAGCCTTGTCGGTGGCAGCCTTGGCTGTACCAACACTGCATCCGCTGAGCTTGTTTGTTTTGGCTGGTTTGTTGTTTGCATTCTTTAGCCGCAGACGTCAACAGAAGTGAAGATTTCAACGTAGACAAGGAAAGCCTCTAATTTATTAGGGGCTTTTTTTTATCTGCCGTATCTGGTTTATCTGTTCTGCCTGCCGGAGACAGGCCAATCGTTTTTTTCGTGGATTTTTCTCATTACTGCGGTTTGACGATTAACGCATAGCGCATAATAGGGCCATGAACGCCAGCACCCCTGACCAAAGCCAACATCAAACACAAGACCACCTGCTCACTGCTCTCATCATTGCCGCCATATTTTTAGGCATCGCCATGGGCACACGCAATACCTATTCGGGTCTGTGGATGACACCCATGTCCAAAGATCTGGGCTGGGGACGGGAGATTTTCTCGCTCACCATCGCCCTGCAAAACCTGGTGTGGGGGGCTTCGCAGCCTTTTGTGGGCTATTACGCCGACCAATACGGGGTGAGGCGCATCATCACGTTTGGCGCAGTGCTGTACGCCATTGGCTTGGCTGTGCCGGCCTTTACGCACTCCCCTTTGGTGTTGTATGTATTTGGCGGCTTGGTCATGGGGGTGGCGGTCAGTTGCACCACCTACACCATCGCCTATAACCTGCTGGGCCGTATGGTCAACGCCGATCGCCGTGCCTGGGCGTTTGGCATTGCGGGAGCGGCGGGCTCGTTCGGGCAGTTCGCCATGATTCCACTGGGCTCGTATTTCATTGACAGTCTGGGCTGGGCCAATGCGCTGTTGGCGGTGGCGGCCATCACCCTGTTTATTGCGCCATTGGGGTTTATGTATGCTCGCGCCGGACATCAGCACGGCGTGCGCTACGGAGTGGCGCAGGCGGGTGGGGTGACTGCCGGACAGGCGCTGAAAGAAGCATTTGCAGACCGCAGTTATGTGTTGCTCACGGCGGGCTACTTTGTCTGTGGTTTTCAGGTGGTGTTCATCGGGGCGCATCTGATGCCGTACCTGTCTGACAAAGGCATTGCCGCGCACGTAGGGGTGACGGCGCTGGCGCTGATTGGCCTGTTCAATGTGTTTGGCACTTATTTCGCTGGCAGCCTGGCGCAGCGCATGCCCAAACGCTATGTGCTCTCCAGCATTTATTTTTTGCGCAGTGTGGTGATTTGTCTGTTTTTGTGGGCACCCTTGTCGGAGTGGAGCGTGTACCTGTTTGCCTCTGCCATTGGCATGCTGTGGCTGTCCACAGTGCCCCCGACCAATGCTTTGGTGGCGCAGATTTATGGCTTGCGTTATATGGGCATGTTGGCGGGCATCATTTTTTTCAGCCATCAGGTGGGCAGTTTTCTGGGGGCTTGGCTTGGCGGGCGCATGTATGACGCCACCGGTTCTTATAACTTGGTGTGGGGGTTTTGTATTGCCTTGGGCGTATTTGCCGCCATTGTGCACTACCCCATTGACGAGCGGCCATTGCACGACCGGAGTGTTGCCGCTGCTTGAGCGGTATTATTTAAGTCCGTCGTAGAGCAGCTTCACGCCGGCGACAAACATGCCGCAATACATGATGTTGTAAAACGTGTCTTGCCTGACCCGTGAGGCAAAGCTCATCCCCGCCCACACGCCAAACGGCACCAGGGGCATGAGCACGATCGAGGTGAAAAAATTCTTCCACTCAAACAGGCCCAAGGCAGCATAGGGCACCCATTTGGAGAGATTGATCACGAAAAAAAACGCCCCCATGGTGGCGGTATAGACCAAAGGTGCCAATTGCATAGGAATGATGTAAAAGCTGATGGGGGGCCCACCCGCATGTGCCACAAAGCTGGTGAAGCCGGTGGTGGCGGTGAGCACGGCGCCGATGGGACGAGGCAAGGGCTTGTCCTTGCTGGCCCGAAAGGCCAGGCGCTGCGCCAAAAAAAGCAAAGTGAGGGCGCCCACGATGCCCGCTACGGTATTGGGGGCAACTCGTCTCATGAGCAGGTAGCCAATGAGCGTGCCAATTAGGCCGAAGGGCAAGATGAATTTGAACAGCCTCCAGTTGATGTGTGGGTAAAGACGGCTTTGCCCCATGAGGTCGCACACCAGCAGCACCGGCAGCATGATGGCGGCGGCCTGTGGCACGGCAATGGCCATGCCCAATAAAGGGGTGGCGAGTGAGCCAAAGCCCGAACCAAGCCCGGTTTTGGACATGGACAAAATGAGCACTGCGGGTATGGCCAACAGATAAAAGCCGGGGTCAGTGATGAGGTATTGGCTTAAGTTCAAAGTTCAGTTCACAAGATTTGGCAGGCCGTCTCAAACGGCAAACGCGCATTGCGTGGCGAGGCCGTGGCTGGGTCGCCATAGCCCATGTTGATGATCAGTTCGGCTTGGTAACGGCCATCGGGAAAAAAAGCGGCATTGACTTTTTGGGCATTAAAGCCACCCATGGGGCCGCAGTGCAGGCCGTGGGCGCGCGCGGCCAGGATGAAGTAGCCCATGGAGAGCAGGGCGCTTTTGTTGCCGGTGCTTGCGGCCATGGCAGGGTTGGCAGCAAATTTTTTATCAGTGCCTTCACCTTGCCAAATTTGCGGAAAATGCTCGTAAAAGCGTGTATCTTGCGCGCATATCACCGTGATAGGTGCCACTCTGGTTTTGTCCACATTGCCCGGCGAGAGGCAGTCGAGCAATGGGGCTCGGCCTTGCCCCGGGCGCAGAAACAGGTAGCGGGCAGGCTGGCAGTTCATTGAGGTGGGTGCCCACTTGACCGTATCGTAAATGGCGCGCAAAGTGTCGTCGCTCACGGGCTGTACACTGAAATTTGCCAAAGTGTGGGCGTGGGCAAAGAGCGTATCTAAAGCGTGTTGGTCAATCATTGCTGTTTTTTTTAAATGAGTCCGGGGTAGGCGCCGCCATCAAGCTGCAGATTTTGTCCACAGATAAAAGCGGCCTGAACACTGCACAAAAACGCACAGGCGGCGGCAAATTCTTCTGGGGTGCCCATGCGGCGAGCGGCAATGCTTTGTGCAAACTCTGCCGTGGCCTCGGCGACGCTGATGCCGCGCAGCTTGGCTTGCCGCTCCGCCAGCGCCGTCTGGCGTGGGGTGGCAATGCGCTCGGGCAGGAGATTGTTGATGGTGACGCCATCCTTGGCCACCTCCAAAGAGAGGGCTTTGCAAAAGGCGGTGAGACCGGCGCGTGCAGCGGTGGACAGCGCCTGGTGCGGGCGAGGAGATTTGACCATGGCCGAGGTGATGTTGATGATGCGACCCCAGTGGCGTGCCTGCATGCCGCGCACCACCAGGCGAATCATCTCGATGGGCGCCAGCATATTGCCCTCCAAACCTTGTTGAAAAACCTCGGGTGGCCAGTCTTCCAGAGCACCAGGCGGTGGGCCGGCGTTGTTGTTGATGAGGATGTCTGGTTCCGGGCAGGCGGCCAGCAGGCTGGCGCGTCCTTGGGCGGTGGTGATGTCGGCCACCACGGTGTGGACTTTGTCCGAGGCGATGCTGGCACGCGCCTTGGCCAGTCGCTCGGCATTGCGCCCATTGATCCACACCTCCACGCCCTCATTGGCTAGGGCAGTGGCGCAGGCCAGTCCCAGGCCTTGTGAAGAGGCGCACACTATGGCGCGTTTGTTGCTGATGGCCAGATCCATTTATTGCTTCCACACAGCATTGGCCACCTTTACCACATGCGCAAGCTTGGCCCATTGCTCTGCTTCGCTTAAGTGGTTGCCGTGGTGGGTGCTGGAAAATCCACATTGGGGCGACAGTGCCAGACGTTCCAAAGGCACCTGTTGCGCGGCCTGTTCGATGCGTGTGATGAGGTGTTGTGGGTCTTCCAGCGTTCCGGTCTTGGAGGTAATGAGGCCCAGCACCACATGTTTATCAGCTGGCAGGTGCTGCAAGATGTCGAAGCCGCCCGCCCGTTCGCTGTCAAACTCCATAAAAAACGCATCCACCGGGCAAGAAAACAGGCTTTTGACTATCGCTTCCTGATAAGGCTCTGCCGCGACCCAGGTAGACTGGAAATTGCCGCGACAAGTATGCATGGTGATCAGCATATCTTTGGGGCGCTGGCTCAAAGCCTGTTGCAGCACCTCGGCGTAGACTTGATGCAGCTGCATAGGGTCGTCACCATGATCACGGCACATGGCTTGAACCTTGGGGTCGGCAAGGTAGGCAAAGGTGATGTCATCGATTTGTAGATAACGGCAACCAGCGGCATAAAAATCGGCGATGGCAGCTTGGTAGGCCGCTGCCAAGTCTTGCCAATATTGTTCAAGCTTGGGGTAAATGTGCTTTGGGATGGCTTGACTGCCCCCGCGCATATGCGCCATGGCGGGTGAGGGAATAGTGAATTTGGCGGTGTGGCCGAGCGGCACTTGTGCATGCAAAAAACGGTAATGTGCCAACATGGGATGCGGCTGATATTGGATCTTATCCTCCACCACCGCAGTGGGAGGGATTTCACTGACTCCCTTAAAAGCCATGCCCT
>JBDKJU010000168.1:0-9394 GCA_039796435.1 Pseudomonadota bacterium
TCTGGCGGGCAACTACCCCGCCATCCTCGACGACGAAGTGGTGGGCGTGCAAGCCAGAGCAGTATTTAAAGACGCGCAGACGATGTTGAAGCGCATGGTGACTGAACAATGGGTGCGCGCCAGTGCGGTGTTTGGACTGTACAGCGCCAAAAGCGTGGATGAAATCATCCACATCTATGCCGATGAAAGCCAGACCCAGGAACTTATGCAGTGGCCCACCGAGCGCCAACTCATGCAAAAAAACAACGACAAGCCCAACTACGCCCTGGCTGATTTTGTGCACTCACAAAACGACTACATCGGCATGTTTGCCGTGACCACCGGACTTGATGTCGAGGCCCGCGCCAAGGCCTACGAAGCAAAGGGTGATGACTATAACAGCATCATGTTAAAAGCGCTGGCCGATCGCCTGGCCGAGGCATTTGCCGAACACCTGCATGCGCGCATACGCAAAGATTTTTGGGGCTATGCACCCGATGAAAAATTCAGCAACGACGAGCTCATCAAAGAACGCTACCAAGGCATACGCCCGGCGCCGGGCTATCCCGCCTGCCCCGCCCATGAACCGAAACGCGATATTTTCCGCCTGCTCGCCGCAGCCGACATCGGCATGGGGCTGACCGAGTCATTGGCCATGACCCCCGCCGCCAGCGTCAGCGGCTTTTATTTGGCGCATCCGGGGGCACTGTATTTCACTGCGACCTTGTAGTTTGGATAAAGTACAATACACCCATAGTAATTAAATATGGGTACCCATAGATGAAAGCCACTTTAGACATCGCCGACACCCTTTTCTTTGAGGCTAAAGAAATCGTCAAACGTGACATGGTGACCATGCGTGCGCTCGTAGAGCGTGGTCTGCGCTTGGCACTTGCCGAACACAAACAAAAACCCAAACGTTTCAAGTTGGCCGACAAAAGTGTGGGCGGCAAGGGCTTAAGCGAGCACGCGCAAAGCCAGGGTGGCTTTGCCGCTTTGCGTGATTTGGCCAACGAACGCTAAAACCTAGGCGCCATATGTTCGCTGTTGACACCAATATCTTGGTCTACGCCCACCGACGTGACAGCGACTTTCATGTGCCAGCCAAGGCGCTGCTCACCGAGCTTGCCGAAGGCGGAGCCTCTTGGGCCATCCCCTCTGCCTGCATACATGAGTTTCTCGCGGTGGTGAGCAATCCGCGCATCTTCAAACCCGCCAGCACCAGCAAGCAAGCCATTGAACAAGTGGATGCCTGGCTTGCCTCGCCCAGTGTCACCCTCTTGCACGGCGGGGCAGAGCACTGGCAAGTGCTTGCACGTTTGCTCACACAGAGCAAGGCGGTGGGTGGGGCCGTGCACGACGCGCGCATCGCCGCCATCTGCATCGAAAACGGCGTCAAAATGCTCTACGCCGCCGACCGTGATTTCGCCAAGTTCAAAGGGGTGAAAGTCAGCAACCCTTTGGTGTAGGCTATCCCAAGTGTCATCAGTGTGCCTGACGACTCACTGCGTTTCTATCGAACGCAAAACTCGCGCATAGAAAATCCAAGCCACTTTCCTTAAGCTTATTATTCGGCCACCACCTTGGCCACTTCCACGATGCGGGCAAAGGCGGCGGACTCGGTCTTCACAAAATCTTTGAACTGCGCAATGCTCATCGGCGCAGGCTCAAACCCTGCCTCACGCATGCGCTTGGCCACCTCTGCATCATTCAAGGCAGCGACCACGGCAGCGTTCAATTTTTCTTGCACGGCGGCCGGTGTGCCTGCAGGGGCAAAGAGGGCAAACCAGTTTTCTAAGCGATACTTGGCCAAAGGCGCGTATTCGGCAATGGCAGGCACCTCTGGCGTGGAGGGCATGCGCTTGGCCGAGGTGACGGCAATGACCTTGACCCGACCTGCCTGAATAAAGGGCCGCGCCGCCGCATAGCTGGTGAAGGTGGCATCGACCACGCCGGTGGTGACATCGGCCAGTTGTCCGGCCGCGCCTTTGTAAGGGGCATGGATGAGGCCAATGCCCGCGAGCTCTTCCAGCAGCTCACCATTCAGATGTTGCACATTGCCAATGCCACTAGAAGAGTAGCTCAATTTCTTGGACGATTTTTTGCCCAGGGCCACAAACTCTTCGATATTTTTTACCGGCAGCGTGGGGGCCACCACCATGACATTGGGCACGCGGCTCACCAAGGTGATGGGGGCCAGATCTTTCTCGGGTGAGTACTGCATGCGGCCTTTGTAAATGTGTGGATTGATGGCGGTCTCACCGGCAGAGCCCAACAACACAGTGTGCCCATCGGGTGCGGCCTTGGCCACGGCATTGGCGCCCAGCATGCCGCTGGCACCGGGCTTGTTGTCCACCACCACATTTTGCTTGAGGGTGACGCGCAGTTTGTCGGCAAGCAGGCGTGCCACATTGTCCACGCCCCCGCCCGCAGTAAAGGGCACCACGATGGTGACGGTTTTACCCGGATAGTCTTGCGCATAAAGCGGCGTGAGCAACGCCACACAGCCGAGGCCCAAGGCGCGAAATGCACGAATAGCGCGAATAGCATGAATAGCAAACATGAAACATCTCCAAATCAGTGAAATAATAAATTGCATTATACTCGTGAAAAATGCAAAACCAGTTCACTTCCAATATTTCTGCCCTCCACCTCAGCATGGGCAAAGCTGTCGACCTTAAGGCATACCTCGGTGAGCACCTCACCCGTTTGCCCGTGGTGCTGAGACTGTTGGCCGAAAATGTGATTCGCAAGCAGACCGGCAGTGTGCGTGACGAGGCTTTGCACGCCATCTTGGCGTGGTTGCCACAAGCGTCCAGTGAAGCTGAAATCCCCTTTGTGCCTGCCCGTGTGCTCATGCATGACACCACCAGCACGCCGGCGCTGGTGGATATTGCGGCCATGCGCGATGCCTTGGCACAAGCCGGTCTTGATCCCAAGGTGCTCAACCCCAGTATGCCCGTGGACATCTCCGTCGATCATTCACTGGCGGTAGAGGAGTACGCCCACCCCAAGGCTGCGGTGCACAACCTGGCGCACGAACTCAGACGCAATCAAGAACGCTATCGTTTTTTGCGCTGGGCATCGACAGCGCTTGACAATGTGCGGGTGCACCCTCCGGGCACCGGCATCATGCACACGCTCAATATGGAGCAATTGGCCAGCGTCGTGCACTGTACCCAGGGCTGGTGGGCGCCAGAAATGATGCTGGGCACCGACAGCCACACACCCATGATCAACGGGCTGGGGGTGCTGGCTTGGGGGGTGGGTGGTCTGGAGGCACAGACAGTGATGTTCGGTCTGCCCACCATGTTGCGCATTCCCGATGTCATTGGAGTCAAGCTGACGGGGCAGTTGCCCACCGGGGTGCTGGCCACCGATCTGGCCTTGACGGTCACCAAGGTCTTGCGCAGCGTGGGGGTGACGGGGGAATTTGTGGAATTCTTCGGACCCGGCGTGGCCAGCCTCTCGGCAGGTGAGCGTGCGGTGGTGGCCAATATGGCCCCTGAGTACGGCGCCAGCACCGGTTTTTTTCCGGCAGATGCGCACACTCTCGACTATTTGCGCATGACCGGCCGCAGTGACGAACACTGCGCCCAATGTCAAACCCTGCTGCAAGCACAAGGGCTGTGGTTTGACCCCCTGGCCAGCCCATGTTACAGCCAGGTGGTGACCCTGGACCTCGCCAGCATTGTGCAATCTGCCGCTGGCCCCAAACGCCCGCAAGACTTGCTGAGCTTAAGCGACATACCCGCCAGCTTGCCCAAGGCGGTGCACACCCCCATTGCTTACGCGGCCATCACCTCCTGCACCAATACCTCTGATCCTCGCCTGCTGATTGCAGCGGGTCTCTTGGCCCGCAAGGCGCGTGCACTGGGGCTGAGAGCTGCAGCGGGCGTAAAGACTTCCTTGACCCCAGGCTCGCCCGCCGCCGCTTCATATTTGCAAAGAGCGGGCTTACTTGACGACCTCGCCGCGCTGGGTTTTGACATCGCCGGCTTTGGCTGCGCCACCTGCATTGGCAATCCCGGCCCTTTACCGGCCGGGCTCAGACTTGATGAGCAACATCAACCCGTGGCCATACTCTCTGGCAACCGCAATTTCCCTGGTCGTGTGCACCCCGAGCTAGAACTGGCCTTCATCATGTCGCCGCCTCTGGTGGTGGCCTATGCCATTGCTGGGGACGCCAAGCGCAATCTCATCAACGAAGGGGTGGCCGAGCGGCAAGGGCACCGCATCAGCTTGGCAGAGTTGTGGCCCAGCGGTGCCGAAATTGACGCGGCGTTGGCGCTGGCGCTGCACCGTGATGACTTCAGCACCGACTTCGCCAAAGCCAGCCAAAATGCCGCTTGGCATGCTCTCGCCGCCCCCCAAGGGGAATGTTTCCCTTGGGACCCGACCTCGACCAATCTGCGCCCGCCCCCGTTCGCCTCGCCTACAGAGCCAGCTTTTTTTGACTCGCAATTGGGGGACTACACCGCCCATCCCTTGCTGCTGTTGGGGGATGATGTGACCACCGACCACCTCTCGCCAGCCAGCGCCATCCCACCCGAGAGTTTGGTGGCTGACTTTCTGGTGACCAAGGGAGACAAGCGCCATGACCTGAATGTGTTCGCCTCCCGAAGGGGCAATTGGGAAGTAATGTTGCGCGCGGCCTTTCATGCCAAGACCCTGCGCAACAGGCTGGCAGAGCACCTGCCCACCGCCCACACCCTGCATGTGCCCAGTGGCACCGTCATGCCCTTGTGGGAGGCGGCGGAACGCTACCGTGCTGCGGGACAGAGCGTCGTGGTGGTGGCCGGTGAGCGCTATGGCATGGGCTCTTCGCGCGACTGGGCCGCCAAGGGGCAACGCCTCTTGGGCATACGTGCGGTGCTGGCCATGAGCTTCGAACGCATACACAGAGCCAATCTGATCGGCATGGGTATTTTGCCTATACTGCTCGATTATCCACTCCACATGCAGGCGGGTGCGCAAGTGCACATCAATACCAACACACTGGCTGCGCGTGCGCCGCTGGCAGTGACACTCATTGACGGACAAGGCGCAAGACACGCCATCAAAGCGAAGGCAGCGGTGGAAACACACATGGAGGTTGAGCTCCTCAATGCCGGGGGAGTCATCCCTTTTATATTGAAACAACATCTTTGACACATCGCCCATAACCATGTCCGACCCCAGTATCTTGTACCAACTGCTCTTGCTCGCCCACGAAGAGGCCTGGGACAAGGGCCAACACTTGGTGGCACAGGCACTGGCCAACCGACTGGGGGTGTCGCGCTCCCCCATCAACAAAGCCTTAGCGCAACTGGCCAACGACGGCCACGCACTGCATGCCCAAGAGCGTGGCTATTTCCTTGCCCGCCGCGTGGCCAAGTCCACCTTGACGAAGTACCAGCAACAATTAAAAAAGGACCCGACACAGATTCTGTATTTTCAGATCGCCGAAGACAGACTGAAGGGCGTACTCCCCGACATGGTGCGTGAAAGCCAACTGCGCCAACATTACGACTGCAGCACTGCCGACATGCAATTGGTGCTGCGGCGCATGAGCACTGAAGGCTGGTTGGAAAAAAAAGTTGGCTATGGCTGGCACTTCACCCCCATGCTCACCACTCCGGACAGCCTCTTGCAAACTTATCGTTTGCGCTTAGCGCTTGAGCCCGCTGCGCTGTTGGAACCTGGCTACCACTTAAGCCCAGAAGACATCAAGCGCTGCGAGCAGGCAGAAATGCGACTGTTGTCAGGTGGCATCCACACCGCCACGGCAGACCAGTTACACGAACGTGGGGTGCGCTTTCATGAAACTCTGGTGCAGGCATCTGGCAATGCTTTTTTTGTCGATGCACTGCGCCGCGTCAATCACCTGCGCCGCCTGCTGTCGTATCGCTCCATGCAAGACCGCAGCCGCTACGCCAAGCACTGTGAAGAACACCTGCATTTGCTGGCCTTGCTCGCGCAACAGCGCAATGAAGAAGCCGCGCAGTGCATGAGCGAACACTTGCGCCACACACTGCACAACCTGAACAAGATACGCCAACTACTGGACTGAAACTATGCGTGCCTACCTGGGCTCTAGAACCACACGTGAACGCCATGCCCGTGGTCAGGGCATCAGTGTTTTTGAGGTCGATCACGACGGTGGACTGCACCTGCTGTATGTGCACACCGGTCTCGTCAACCCCTCGTATCTTGCCATCAACAAGCAGCACAACCGCTTGTACTGCGTGCATGGCGACGGCCACGACATCAGCTGTTTTGCCATCAACACCGATGGCCATTTGCACTTGCTGAAACAGCTTGACTGCGAAGGCAAAAATCCGGTGCATCTGGCCTTAAGCCACGATGAAAGCCATCTGCTGGTATCCAATCATTTAGAGGGTGGCCTCGTGCTCATTCCACTCTCGTCCGAGGGAGAACCAGAGGCCGTCAGCCAGCACCTGCACTTCCCCGGGACCCCCGGCCCCCATCGCACAGAGCAAACCTGCAGCAAGCCACATTTCAACCCTTTCGACCCCAGCGGGCAATGGGTATTGGTGCCCGACAAGGGCTTGGACAAATTATTTAGCGTGCGCTACCAACAAGGTCATTTAAGCCTCGCCCATGAACTGCGCACACGCCAGGCGGCGGGCCCGCGCAATTGCGCCTTTCACCCCTTGGGTCAATGGCTGTATCTGGTCAATGAACTGGACTCCACCGTGGTGTTCTGCCACTTTGATGTGCAGAGCGGACAAGTGTTTGGACAGCAAATCATCTCCACTGTGCCAGATCATTTTTTTGGCCACAACCGCGCAGCCAGCATACAGGTGGACACCGCAGGCCGGTATGTGTATGTCTCCAATCGTGGCCATGACAGCATCGCCGTGTTTGCCATTGATGCCTCATCTGGTCGCTTGAGTCTCTGTCAAATCGAGCCCTGCCACGGTCGTACCCCACGCTTTTTTTGTCTGCACCCGCAAGGCCATTTTTTGTATGTGCTCAATGAGGACAGCGACACCATAGAGATTTTTTCTGTCCAGAGCCAAAGTGGCCAACTGCTGCACCAAAAGCAAGCAGCCGTTTGTCAAAGCGCCACCTGCATGGTGTTTGCCTGACCAACGCTATCTAATTTTTGGTTTCTAGCTTGGCATAGGCCACCGCCAGCCACTTCAGTCCGGCATCGCGAAAATTAACCTGCACCCTCGCATCATTGCCGCCACCTTCCAGATTCACCACCACCCCGCTGCCAAACTTGGCGTGTTGTACTGTTTGCCCCACTCGATATGGGTGGCTGGCGCTTGCCGATTTGCTGCTGGCCGAGCCGTAACTGCCAGACTCGGATTTGCTCTGAGGCGATCCAGCAGAGTAGCCATACGAAGACGCATAAGCGATGTGGGCATTGTCCTTAGGTTTGGGGGAGAGCCACTGCAACAACTCAGTGGGCACTTCATCCAGAAAACGCGAAGCAATGTGGTAGCGCGTCTGACCATACATCATGCGCGTCTGGCAATGCGTGAGGTAAAGTTTTTTGCGCGCTCGAGTAATGGCGACGTACATCAGACGGCGCTCTTCCTGCAAGCCATCTTCGTCATTCAGAGAGTTGTCATGCGGGAACAGTCCCTCCTCCAATCCGGTGATAAACACCAGATTGAATTCCAGCCCCTTGGCGGCGTGCACTGTCATCAGTTGCACCGCCGAGCGCCCCTCGGCGGCCTGCGTGTCGCCGGCTTCGAGTGCCGCATGGGTGAGAAAGTCAGTCAACGCGTCCGTGCTCACCGCGCCGTCAGCGTCCATGGTAGACAACACCCCACCGCTCTCGCGCATAAAACCATCAGCTGCAGTCACCAACTCTTTCAGGTTGTCGACGCGTTCCTCGCCGTCTTTTTCCTTGTCGCTTTGGTAGTGTGCCAGCAAGCCCGAGCCTTCGATGACCTGCTGCATGATCTCGGGAAGGGTGAGGTCTTTGGCAGCCATGCGCAAGGTCTCAATCACAGTGATGAACTGAGCAATTTTGTTTTGTGTTGCGCCCGCCACTGCCTGCCCACCGCAGGCCGTCGCCCACAGTGTTTGCCCACTGTGCAGGGCATGTTGCTGCAAGGTCTCGACAGTGCGCGCGCCGATGCCACGTGGAGGAAAATTCACTACACGTAAAAACGCCCCATCGTCCTCGGGATTGTTCACCATGCGGCAATACGCCAGGGCATGCTTTACTTCGGCGCGCTCAAAAAAGCGCAGCCCACCGTACACCTTGTAAGGGATATTGGCGCTGAACAAGGCATGCTCCAAAACCCGCGACTGTGCATTAGAGCGGTACAGCACCGCCATTTCATGTGGGGTTTCTCCTGCGAAGATGGCCTGCTTCAGACTATCGACCACAAACAGGGCTTCGTCTTGATCGTTGTAGCCGATGTAACCACGAATTTTTTCGCCTGCTCCTGAGTCGGTCCATAAGTTTTTGCCCAAGCGGCCCTTATTGTTGTCAATAAGAGCATTGGCCGCATCCAAGATGTTGCCGAAAGAGCGGTAGTTTTGCTCCAGCTTCACCATTTTCACTGGCGCAAAATCACGCTCAAAAGCGCGCATATTGCCCACCTGAGCCCCGCGAAAGCGATAAATCGATTGATCGTCATCGCCCACGCCGAACACCACTGAATCAGGCCCGGTAAGCAAACGCAACCACTTGTACTGCAAGCTGTTGGTGTCTTGAAACTCGTCGATGAGAAGGTACTTGAAACGGCGTTGATAGTGCTCACGCAAAGGCTGATTGCGCTGCAGTGTCTCAAAAGTGCGCAGCATCAACTCTGCAAAATCCACCACCCCTTCGCGCTGGCAGGTTTGCTCGTATAAGGCATAAATCTCTATCTGCGCTTGGTCAGGTCATCAAAAGCCTGTATCGCCTCTGGACGCAAGCCCTCCTCCTTCGCGCCAGCGATATACCACTGCATGTTTTTGACCGGGAAACGCTCTTCGTCAAGGTTGTGGGTTTTATACACACGCTTGAGCAGCGCTGTTTGGTCTGCAGTATCGAGTATCTGAAAGGTCTGCGGCAAGCTCGCCTCGCGGTGGTGGGCACGCAAAAAACGATTGCACAGTCCATGAAAGGTGCCCACCCACATCCCGCGCGTGTTCATGGTCATCATCATGCCCAGACGATGCAACATCTCTTTTGCCGCTTTGTTGGTAAAGGTCACTGCCAGAATGCCCATGGGACTGACCTGTCCGGTATGCACTAGCCAGGCGATGCGGGTGGTGAGTACCTTGGTTTTGCCGCTGCCAGCGCCTGCCAATATCATGGCCGAGGTGGTGGGCAGAGTGACCGCTTCGAGTTGCTGTGGGTTTAAATTATTTAATAAGCTGTGCGACATGCTGGCATTTTAGGGTGGGGGCTAAAATAATGTGTTAACATTGCAATAACTGACCGGCGGTCATTTACAAT
>JBDKJU010000169.1:0-10787 GCA_039796435.1 Pseudomonadota bacterium
CCAGATCTGTCGCCGCTGGTCGGTGCGAGCATCGCGGTCGGCCAGCAGATCAAGCGCGGCGCGACCGTGGTGTACGAGTCCACCGTCTACCCAGGGGCCACTGAAGAAGTCTGTATTCCCATCCTCGAAAAACAGTCCGGCATGCATTGGAAGCAGGATTTCTTTGTGGGCTATTCACCCGAGCGCATCAACCCGGGCGATAAGGAACGCACCCTGACCAAGATCATGAAAATTGTCTCGGGCGATACCCCCCAGACATTAAAGACGGTCTCCAAAATCTATGGCGACATCATCGAAGCAGGCGTGTATGAAGCCAGCAGCATCAAGGCCGCCGAGGCCGCAAAAGTGATCGAAAACACCCAGCGTGACCTCAACATCGCCCTCATGAATGAGCTGGCAGTGATCTTCGACAAAATCGGACTTGACACCATGGAAGTGCTCAAGGCAGCAGGCACCAAATGGAATTTTTTGCCCTTCCGACCTGGCCTGGTGGGTGGGCATTGCATTGGGGTAGACCCGTATTATTTGACCCACAAGGCTGAGATGTTGGGGTACCATCCCGAGGTCATCCTCGCAGGTCGCCGCATCAACGACAATATGGCTAAGTTTGTGGCTGAAAAGACCGTCAAACAACTCATCGCCGCGGGTTCGTCCATCAAGGGCGCCCAAGTCAATGTCTTGGGACTCACCTTCAAAGAAGACTGCCCCGATTTGCGCAACAGCAAGGTCATTGACCTCATCCGCGAACTTGAGAGCTACGGCATTACTGTGCACGTACACGAGCCTGTCGCCGAGGCTGAGGAAGCCCAGCATGAATATAACGTCAAGCTGCGCACTTGGGATGATCTACCGGTGGCCGATGCCATGGTGGTGGCTGTTTCTCACAAACAGTTTCTACAAAGGCCTTTACCGGAGTTGCTGAGCAAAGTTAAAAAAACGGGAGTATTTGTGGATGTCAAATCCCTTTTTGATGTGGCCGCGCTACAAGCCCAAGGCGTATCCGTGTGGCGTTTATGAACGATCTGGCCTACCAGATGCTGCGCACACAGTTGCAGCACACCCCCAAGGTCTGGCTGGTCACTGGCGCTGCGGGATTTATAGGCTCTAATCTGTGTGAGGCCCTGTTGCGCTTAGATCAACAGGTAATTGGTCTGGATAATTTTGCCACTGGCTTACAAAGCAATCTAGATCATTTACTCGCCGCGGTTGGTGAAGAGAAGGCACGCCGTTTTCGCTTTATCAGGGGTGATATTGAACTGCCCGCGGACTGTCAGAACGCCTGCACAGGCGTAGATTACGTGCTGCACCAAGCCGCTTTGGGTTCTGTGCCGCGCTCCCTTGAAAACCCCTTGGCCACGCATGCCGCCAATCTCACCGGCTTTGCCAATATGCTGGTGGCTGCTCGTGATCAAAAAGTCAAACGTTTTGTATTTGCCGCCAGCAGCTCAACTTACGGTGATCATCCCGGTCTGCCCAAGGTCGAAGACCGCATTGGCAAACCTTTGTCCCCCTATGCCTTGACCAAGTATGTGAATGAGCTGTATGCCGACGTGTTTGCGCGCTGCTACGGCCTTGAAAGCATTGGTCTGCGCTACTTCAATGTATTCGGGCCGCGACAAGACCCCAATGGTGCCTATGCGGCGGTTATCCCCAAATGGATAGCCTCACTCATCAAAAGTGAGGCGGTCTACATCAATGGTGATGGCAGCACCAGCCGTGATTTTTGCTACATTGACAATGTGGTACAGGCCAACTTGCTGGCGGCTTGCACCAGCCATGCAGAGGCAATAAACACTGTGTACAACGTGGCCTTAGGTCATCGCACCACGCTCAACGAGTTATTTCTTGCAGCCAAAACCCTGCTCACCCCGCACTATCCACACTGCGCCAGCTTGCAAGCGGTATACCGCGATTTCCGGGCGGGCGATGTCCAACACTCTCAAGCAGATATCAGCAAGGCCAAAGACTTGCTGGGCTACGCACCACAAATTGTATTTGCCGAAGGCTTGAAGCTGGCCATGCCGTATTACATGGCCAACTAGAGTCAATGCCTAGCAGCTAGCACTTACAGGTTTCTGAGCAATACGCGAATCTCGTCATTGACCTTAGGGGTCGATGACATATTTTCAGCCCCGGCGAGCGCCTGCTTGGCCTTGTCTTTTTGGCCTGCGGCCACGTAGGCCTGCGCCAAATGCAGTTTGTATTCAGCGTTGCCGCTTTGCAAAAGTGTGGCATCCTGTAAAACCTTGATGGCCTTATCATGTTGTCCTGCCATGGTGTAGACCACCCCCGCAGTGTCAAGAATGCGGGCATCTTTAGGCAACAAGGTCATGGCTTTTTCTGCGGCAGCCACTGCTTTGGGGTCTTTTGCCTGCGCTTGTAACCAAGCCAAATTATTGAGTGCGATCACGTTATTGGGTGTGGTGCCAAGCACGGCTTGGTAATAGGCAATGGCTTGGTCATTTTTGCCGGCCGCCATGGTGTTTTCAGCGAAAGCCAGTTGAATACTTGGATGATTTTTGTGTTTGGACAACTGCTCTTTGGCAAAAGCATCTGCCTCGGCATCCTTTTTACTGGCCAAATAAACTGAGTGTATGCGTCCGACAAATACGGCATCACCGGTGACTTCATAGCCCTTTTTATACTCGGCCAAGGCCTGATCACTGTTTTTACTCAGCGAATTCAACTCACCTGCCAACATAAAGCCCACATTCGACTTGGGCATAGTTTTTTGCAAGTCCTTGGCGATATTCTCAGCCTCCTTGGTATTACCGGAGCGTTGTGCCAATTTGGCAAACATCACCTTGGCATCCAAGCTGTCCGGCTTTATTTCCAAGATGCGATTCAGGGTTTGCATCGCGCCTGCCTCATTTTTATTGCCCACATAGCTATCGGCCAAGCGCAAAAGATTGTTGACATTATTGGGCTGCATTTTGGCCAAGCGGCCAAATTGTGCGCTAGCATCCGCGTAGGCCTGCGATTGCATGAAAAGCAAGCCCAGGCGCTCGGCGATGGCGCCGTCATCAGGCATTTTTTGCGCCGCATCCTTAAGCACAGTGATGGCTTTGGCAGTGTTGTGGTTCTTGATGTAATAAGCCGCGTTTGCCAAAGGTACTTCTACTGCCTTGCTATTGGCTTTTGCTGCGCGTTCAAACAAGTCTGTTACTTCTTTTTCACTGGCTCCAGAAGCCGCCCGCACTTCGGCCAAAGCCAGCAGGGCATGGAAATGATTGGGGTCTTTTTTGAGCAGGGCATCAAAGCGAGAAGCCGCGACATCAAATTTTTTCTCAGCAATGTCCATGCGCGCGATGTTTTGCAAAATAGCCACTGATTCCGGCTGCTTGGCCATGCCTTTTTCCAAAGCAGCCCGAGCATTGACAGGGTCTTGCTTGCCCATGTAGGCGGCGGCTTTGAGATTGGGGATGATCGGATTTTCGGCCTGCTTTTTCTCCATCTGCGCAATGGCAGCCAAGGCCTGATCCCACTGCCGCTTGCTCAAGTGTGTGAGCGCCAACATGGTGTCGGCATACTGGTTGTTGCCATCATTGCGACTGATGGACTCTAGGTCATTGATGCCGTCGCTGTTGTTGCCATTTAGTTTTATCACTGCCAATTTGGTGCTGAGCTCTGTGCTCTTGCTGCCCAAGCTCGCGGCTTTTTCGTAGTAATCTTTGGCTCTGGCCATGTCGTTGTTCATGGCTGCCGCTTCACCCGCCATTTGATACAACAGAGGGTTCTTGCTGCCGGCTTCCAACACTGGCTTGAGTTGATCTAAAGCTTGTGCTCCTTTGTTGGCCTTCAAGGCCGCCTGCGCTTGCAACATACGGGCATAGTCCTTGTCCTTGACTTTGCCTATGATGGTGTTCAAGTGTTTGTCTGCGGCTTCCGCATTGCCCAGCCCGCTTTCAATCAAACTGGCCAAAATCACATAGGGGGGCGCATCAGGAGCGAACTTCAGTGCTAAGCGGATAGCTTCCTGTGCCGCGGGCAAATTGCCCTTACGGTACAACTGCTGCGCTTCGAGAAAGGCCACGGCATGAGTCATCCCTGATTTGGCCTTGATTTTGGCCAACTCAGCATCAGCCTCAGTGGTCTTGCCGAGTTTGTTGTACAGGGCCACGAGATTTACCCGCGCGGTGTAGTCCTCGGGTTTGGCGGCCACCGCCTTTTCCAGATTGGCCAAGGAGCCCATGACATTGCCGGTGGTGAGGTAAACATCGGCCTTCAGGGTAAGAGCAAAAAACTCATTGGGGTTTTTGGCCAAGAGCTCGTCGGCCACCACCAGAGCTTCATCGTTCTTGCCCTCGGCTGCCAGCACGCGCGCGCGCCCAATTTTTGCAATCACCAAATCAGGACTGACCGCCAACACGGCGTCGAAATCAGCCTTGGCCTTCTGCACATCACCATCAGCCAAGCGGGCACGCGCCACATGCGCCTGTAATTCGGCTTGCTTACCGGGATCGTTAATGCGGTAACCATTGAAGCGATCAATCAATTGCTTGCGCTCGCCCGCCTCAAGCATGGTCTCGGCCAGGGAATTAGCGATTTCATCACGCCGATAGCCCAGATCAAAGGCGCGCTCATATTCTTTTTTGGCGCTGATGATGTCATTTTGCGAACGATAGGCGCGCGCCAATAACAAGCGTGCCTCGCCGTTATTCGGCTCTAACGAGGCAAGATTTTTTAGGTGAATAATGGCTGTTTTCAAGTCGTTTTTTTCCAAGGCAGCTCTGCCATCGGTCAATAACTTGGCTGGATCGGGGGCTTTTTCAGAGCAAGCGGCAAGCACTGCCAACAATGCCAGAGTCAATACAGACTTGTTGAAATTAATACGAAACATATATCCTCACTTATTCTTTCAAGCCAAAGCGCTTGAGCATATCATACATAGTGGGGCGGCTCACGCCCAACACTTCTGCTGCTTTGGCAATATTGCCGTCGGTAAGCCCGAGCGTTTGCTGGATGAGCTTGCGCTCTGAGGCATCCCTGTGCTCACGCAGGGTAGGCATGCCTTCGGGTGTTTCTGCGGCGTTAAGGCCCAGATCTGCGGCCGTAATATCGGCGTGGTCCGCCATGATCACGGCACGTTTGATGACGTTATCAAGCTCACGCACATTACCTGGCCAGGGGTAATTTTCAATCACCATGCAGGCATCTTGGCGCACCCCATTGATAGTCTTGCCCAAGCGTTTGGCGTGCTGCTGTGCCAAGGCATGCGCCAACAAAGCAGCGTCGCCGGGGCGTTCCCGCAGTGGCGGAATTTCGATGACTATTTCGCTGAGTCGATAGTACAGATCTTCACGAAAACGACCCTGTGCGATCATGTTTTTCAGATTCTGGTGGGTAGCACACAAGACGCGCACATCGACCGCTATTTCCTCACGCCCACCCAAACGCTCAATCACACGCTCTTGCAAAAACCGCAGTAGCTTGGCTTGCAAGGCAGCGGGGATATCGCCAATTTCATCGAGGAATAAAGTGCCCCCATTGGCATACTCGACTTTGCCTTTGGTTTGTTTCTGCGCCCCGGTGAAAGCCCCGCGTTCATAACCAAACAATTCGCTTTCAAGCAAAGTATCTGGTATGGCGGCGCAGTTAATGGCCACAAATTTTCCGTTTTTACGCTCTGACAAATCGTGCAGCGAGCGAGCGATCAGCTCCTTGCCCGTGCCCGACTCGCCGTGAATCATGATGGTGGCGCCCGAGGGGGCTACTTTTTCCACCATGCGGCACACGGTGAGCATGCCCTTGTCGCGAGTGATAAGGCCTGTCAAGGCACTTTGCTGGGCACTGCGCAAACGTTTATTTTCAATTTGCAGGTCTGCCACTATCATGGCGCGTGCCACGATCAATGACAATATTTCCGGGTCAACAGGTTTGGCCAGAAAATCATAGGCCCCCATGCCGATGGCGTGCAAGGCGTGTTTGCGGTCATGTTGACCGGTGAGCACAATCACCTTGGTTTCTGGGGCAATAGCGAGTATGGCTGCCAGCGTGCGTAAACCCTCGGTCACGTCATTGATGTTGGGCGGTAGCCCCAAATCCAGCGTGACCACGGTGGGCAAAAAGCGTTTGAATTGAATCAGGGCACTGTCGCAATCAACGGCAAAGGCAATTTCGTATTCATCAAGACTCCAGCGCAACTGCTTCTGCAAGCCCAGATCGTCTTCCACCACCAATACCGCCGGCTTGTTTTCCAGATGGGGCTTATTCATGCCGATTCAGCCGTATTCATGCTCTGGTACAGGGGCAGAGTCAAAGTAAAGATGGTGCCATGGTTCAGCTGGCTTTCCACTTTTAAGCTCCCCCCCAGTTCACGCAAGTATTGCGTGCTTTCGAACATGCCAACCCCCATGCCCATTTGTTTGGAGCTGGCAAAGGGTTTGAACAAACTATCACGGATAAATTCTTCCGACATGCCACAGCCATTGTCCTCAATGCGTATTGCACAAAACTTGCCATAATGAGCACATTCTATCTGAATACTAGGCACAAAATCGCTTGCCTTAGCTTCATTTTTATGGCGTTCTGCAACGGCCTCATCTGCATTTTGAATGATGTGCCCAAGCACCCGGGCCAGCCGGTCCGGATGAGCCTTTACCATGAGGTCTTGCGCCTTGTTGGTGATCGACACCGGGGTGGTCATGGCTGGTTTAGAGCGCAAGGCATCGGCAAGACAGTGGTTCACTTGCACCACCTGCGTCAACTCTACAGGCGCCGTACCCGAGGCCAGTTGTAACAGCATAGACTGCAAGCGCTCGCTGACATGTCCCACTGTCTCCAGCATATCCGCTTGAAACTCGGGTTTGTGCTTGTGCTTGACTGCGTTTTTGCTCAGCAGGTTTAGCTGCGCCACCAGATTTTTCAGATCGTGCACCACGTAAGCGGCCATCTTGTTGTAGGCATCAAATTGCTTGGCCACCAGCAAATCTTGCGTCATCTGCGCCTGATGCAAATTAGCAGCCACCTGTTGGCCAGCGGCATGCAAAAGGTCCTTGACTTCATCTCTGGCCTCAGCATCTGCACCAGCCCTAGGCGGCGCCAGCACCACAAAACGATCAATTCGCGCATTCGAACGTAAGGGAACCACATATTGCACCGCATGAGCGGGCCACACGCGCTTGAGTTCGGCATGATCGTCCAAATCGACGGCACCGCGTGCCGCCCACAAGTACTGCAAAAGCAGATGATTGCGGTCAATGCATGCGGTCAGCCCCGAATAACTCACATGCTCTTCAAGGCGAAAATTTTCCTGCCCATCAAAAACATACAGCGCCGCCGCCGGTGAATCAATCACCTTGGCCAGTGCCTCCAGACTTTGCCAAGCAGGAGACAGGGGTTTGCCCGAGCGTCTTAGCTGAGTGTTGCCATCTCGGCTTAGGGCTTCATTAAACGACAGCCACACCGCGCGGTAATCATAACGGTTGGAGTAAAAATGCCGCACCAGATAGCGTTTTAATTTACTGCGTATGCTGGCCGAGAGCAACAACACCGCCATGAGCACACTGGCAAGCACCAGCACCACATAGCCTAAGAGACGACCCCAAGGCTGATCCTGCTTTTCGAGCCAAAAAGCCACTAAACCAAAAGCCGTCAGAAATATTCCGATCAGCAGCGCAGTGACGGACTGGAACACCACCTGACGCGACAGATGCAAACTGCTCGACCAGTTCGGATTTCTTGCACCGGACACCACCACCAGCACCAGCACCACCACCTGCACCACCGCCCGCGTGCTCCACAAGGCAATGTCTATGCGCCCGTACATAAAGGCATGCACGAAAACGATGAAATCAAAGGCGGCCAGCACAAACATGGCCAAGCAAAAGTGCTTAAAACTCCACTTATCAGTGTCTGACAGCCGACGGTAGAGGCGCTCCGCCTCATAGAGCACCACGCCTGCCAAGGCCGCACGGCTGGCAAAACTAATGCGCAAATCAGCACTGATGGAGAGGAAATTCAACATGCCCATGACCACATCAATGCAGGCCAACAGCAGGGCCACAAAAATCAGCGAACCCTGTCTTTGTCGCGACTGTGTGCTTAAAAAATACAACACCAAACACCACGCCAACATGCGCACACTGTCCACCGACAACACGAAGGTGGGCAAGAGGTACTGGCTGCCAAAGGCCAAGGCCAAGGTAGCCGCCCACACTGCGCTGACACCAATACCCAATAACAAGGTCAAACGCCCCCCTTTGGGCCCTGTCTGCGTCATTGTTTTTTTTGTCAGCCTGAGCGAAACCACCAGGGCGATCAGTGCTGCCAGCAGGGCGGCTCCGTACAGCCAGGCGTTGACGTCTTGCCACCAAGTCATGGTTGATTGCATCATGCGCAGCCTTCTGCGGTATGCATCTGACTCTAGCGCGCGCCTCGACCGCTCACGACAACCCCTACGGTTTCAAGGATGATGAGTAAATCCAGGGTCAGGTTGTAGTGTTTGAGATAGTACAGATCAAACTCCAATTTGGTCTTGGATTCGATGATCGATGCCCCATATTCTGCGCGCACTTGAGCCCAGCCAGTGATGCCGGGTTTAATGCTGTGACGCGCATCGTACATGGGGATCTCAGCTTTTAGTTGTTGTACAAAAAAAGGCCGCTCTGGTCTCGGCCCCACAAAACTCATGTCACCCGAAAGCACATTAAACAACTGCGGCAACTCGTCGATGCGGGTCAATCGCATGTATCGACCAACAAATGTCACACGGCTGTCAGACTTCTTAGCCCATTGAGGGGTGCCATCGGCCTCGGCATCGGTGCGCATACTGCGAAATTTGTTGATATTAAATACGTTCCCCCCCAAGCCCACTCTCTCCTGACGATACAGAACAGGACCTCTTGAGCTCAGTTTGATCGCCAAAGCAGCCAACAACATAATAGGAGAGGCAAGCAATAACATGGTCACCGACATCATCAAATCAAAGAGTCGCTTGATCATGGAGCGCAAAAAATTGCGCCTGAAACCCTCTCCGTACACCAGCCAACTGCTGCGCAAATGCTCCAGACGCACCGAGCCATGGGTTTGCTCGAAAAAAGTGGACAATTCCAAGATGGTGGTGCCTTTGAGCCTGGCAGCCAATAAATCGCCCATAGGCAAGGTGCTGCCGCGACGCTCCTGCATCGCCACCACCACCATATCTGGGCGTGTGCGCTCTATGGCCGCCAGCACACCTATGTCTCCCTCCATCACCGGGGCATAGGGTCTTAAGGTGGTGTCATTATCCAAACTGCATATACCAGCAAGAAAATAACGATGCTCCTGATCTTCAGAAATGTAGCGCACCACATCGGCCGCATTTTGGCCAGAGCCCAGAACCAGCACCCTAATTTTCAAGGCGCTGCTGAACAAAGTGTGGTTAAAAATCAGTCGGCTGAGAAAACACAGGGGAATGGCAACGGCCACCGCGATAGCGATTAAACCTCTGCCCAGTTGAAACACCTGAAACAAGGCCGACAATGCCAATAAAGTAAATATGCTCAGGCCAAAAGCAATGCCGATGGCAAACAATATCTGCCGTAAAGAAAGACTTCTGCTGGCCTGATACACCCCGGACGCCGTCAACATGCCAATGCACACCACGGTATACAACAAACTCTCCGACAACTGCTCGCCCAACCAAGTGCTGGGGCCAAGTCGGATCAATACTGCGGCATACCATGAAAAAAGTAATATGCCCACGTCAATCACAAATTGCCATGCCGCCCGAACCGAAACAAAAAGACCAAATAATCTAAACATAATAAGCGACACTGCGTTGAAAAGTTGCGGCAAAGATTTTGCAAATACCGGCAAGCGTGCGAAAATGGAGTGTACACTGTTGCATGAACTATGCTACTTCTATGCTTCTTAACTGCGGCTGCGAGAGGGTGGCTGGGCGCTGGCGATTGGGGCAGCAACGGTCAATAAATTGTTTGCAGATTTGCCCACTGCTCTTTATGCAAAAAGTGTGCACCTCTTTGTCAAATTACCAAATAGCAATAAAATACCCCCTCTTATTCGTCCCAAGCTTATGCACACACCTATTTTGATGTCACTAAAGAGGCTCTACGGATGTCATCTCTTCCTGCCGCGGACAAGCAAAATCATCTTGGCTTTTGCATGCCTTAGCCTCACCAGTCTGCTAAGCTCCTGTGCCGACATGCCCTCTGCCCCAAGCAAAGCAGACATCTCCAGCTATCAGTACCGCATTGGCCCAGGCGACATGCTCAATGTGCAAGTGTGGAGAAACCCCGAATTGTCGGGCAATTTCAGCGTGCGCCCTGATGGACAGCTCACCACGCCTTTGGTGGAGGACTTGTCAGTCACCGGCAAAACCCCCACTGAAGTCGCTCGCATGATTGAAACGCAATTGAGCAAATACTTGCAAGAGCCCGTGGTCACCGTAGTGGTGGGCAATTATCTCGGCACCCATGAGTTACAGATCAAAATCGTTGGTCAGGCCGCCAAGCCCCAGACCATCGCCTATCGCGAAAAAATGACTCTTCTTGATGTGATGATCATGGTGGGGGGGCTGAGCGAATTCGCTGCCGGCAACCGCGCCACTCTGCTGCGTCAGCCCGCCAAACAGGTGACCAGCAAAGAAGCAGGTGCTGCAAGCGCAGCGCCGACAGAAACCCAAATTCAGAAATACCGGGTGCGCTTACATGATTTACTGAAAAAGGGTGATATCTCTGCCAATGTCGACATGTTGCCCGGAGATGTGCTCATTATCCCTGAAAGTTGGTTCTGATGGTTGAAATCCTCAATCAAATTCGGTCCTTGCTGCGTGCCTTCTGGTTGCA